>JAOUCV010000192.1 GCA_029859555.1 Gammaproteobacteria bacterium | reverse complement strand
GCTGGGCCTGCTGCGTGGCTGGGGTGTGCCGTTGATGCTGGAGCATGCCCAGGCGTTTGCCTCAGCCATAACGGGCGTCCGCGGGGCAACGCACAACGATCCCGGGTTTTACCAACCATTCATTGAAAACTGGAAATTGATATGACACTGGATGATGTATTTCTCGATGAGCTTGCCAGCTATTCACACAGGGAGCGTAACCAGGTTCACCGGGTGTGGCACCACCTGCTGGCTATGAAACGGGCGTTCCTGTTGCGCAGCGATATACAGGATGCACTTGCCGAACTGTGCGCGCAGCCGGAAGGCGAGAGTCTGCGCAACAGCCCGCTGGAAAAATTACTTTGCCGGGTGCAGGAAGCGGTGGTCGATACCGCCTGGATCTACCTGGCGCTGCGGGTTCGCGTGGGCCGCTGGGAATACATGCGGGTGCATGTGGATACCCTCAGTATGGAACGTGTCAGTGTCAGCCGGTTCCTGTATTTCAAGGAGCACTTGATAGACGGCAGCCAGGATGACTGGAGCTGGGAGCTGGAGATCGACCTGGAGCCGTTCTCGCGCGAGTTTCCGAAAATGCACGAGACACGCTCCATCGGTCGCGGTGTCGAGTTTCTGAACCGCCGTCTGTCCAGTCGCCTGTTCGAGGAACTCGGCAAGGGAGACAAACGGCTGCTGGACTTTCTCAGGGTGCACAGTTACCGGGAACAGCAGTTGATGCTGAACGAAGTCGTCAAGGATGTGCGGGGACTGCGCAGCACACTGCGTGCGGCCGACGATTACCTGGCGGGTGTCGATCCCGCAGCCGACCATGGTGCGTTATGCAGCGAACTGCGGACAATGGGGTTCGAACCCGGCTGGGGAAAGGACGCGGCGCGCATGCGCGAGACCATGCAACTGTTGCTTGACATCCTTGAGGCACCATCGCCAGGCAACCTGGAGAAATTCCTGGCGCGCATCCCGATGATCTTTTCCATCACCATCCTGTCGCCACACGGCTGGTTTGGCCAGTCGGGTGTGCTGGGGCGGCCGGATACCGGAGGCCAGATAGTCTATATTCTTGACCAGGTGCGTGCCCTGGAACAGGAAATGCGCAGCCGTCTTGCAGAGCAAGGGCTTGATATCGAGCCGCAGATCCTGGTGGTGACACGTCTCATCCCCGAGGCTGATGGGACTTCCTGTGACCAGCGCATCGAGTTGATCACCGAAACGCGCAATGCACGGATCCTGCGCGTCCCCTTTGTGAATGCTGCCGGTGAGGTGTTGCCACACTGGATTTCCAGGTTTGAGGTCTGGCCGTACCTGGAACGCTTCAGTCTCGATGCCGAGCGCGAGATGCTGGCTGAACTGAGTGGCCGCCCGGACCTTATTATCGGCAACTACTCCGACGGCAACCTGGTGGCGTCGATCATGTCGCAACGTCTCGGAGTAACGCAGTGCAATATCGCGCACGCGCTGGAAAAAACAAAATACCTGTACTCAGACCTCTACTGGAGGGAAAACGAAGAGCAGTATCATTTTTCCTGCCAGTTTACTGCGGACCTGATAGCAATGAACAAGGCGGATTTCATTATTACCTCCACCTACCAGGAAATCGCGGGGACAGAGGACAGCGTCGGTCAGTATGAGGCACACGGGGCTTATACCATGCCGGGGCTGTACCGGGTGGTGCATGGTATCGATGTGTTCGATCCAAAATTCAATATTGTCTCACCGGGAGCGGATCCGGATATCTATTTTCCCGCGACCGAGACCGAACGGCGGCTCAGCCACCTGCATGCGGAATTCGAGGAGTTGCTGTTTGGTCGGCAGACCAGCGATGATATCCGTGGTGTACTGGAAGACTGCGACAGGCCCATCGTGTTCACCATGGCGCGCATGGACCAGATCAAGAATATTACCGGCCTGGTGAAATGGTTCGCGGAGTCCCCCGAGTTGCGTGCCGAGGCAAATCTGCTGGTGGTCGCCGGGCATATAGACCCGGAAAAGGCCGGTGACACAGAGGAGCGGGAACAGATCGAGTATATGCATCGCCTGATGGATGAGTTTGGGCTGGATGGCGAGGTCAGATGGCTGGGCAAGTACCTGGACAAGGCCTTTTCCGGGGAGCTGTATCGCGTGATTGCCGACCATGGCGGCGCCTTTGCGCAGCCGGCACTGTTTGAGGCGTTTGGTCTCACCGTCATTGAGGCGATGGGTACCGGCCTGCCGACCTTTGCGACCTGCTTCGGTGGTCCCCAGGAGATCATCGAGGACGACATTTCAGGTTTTCATATCGATCCCAATCATGGCCCTGCCGCGGCGCAGCGCATGGCGGAGTTTTTCACCCGCTGCCGGCAGGACCCTGAAGAGTGGCAACGTATTTCCCAGGGCGCCCTGCAGCGGGTTAACGAGCGCTATACCTGGAAAGGTTATGCCGAGCGCCTGATGACCCTGTCGCGGGTGTACGGTTTCTGGCGTTATGTCACCGACCTGGACCGGGCCGAGACGCAACGCTACCTGGAAATGTTCTATACCCTGCAATTCCGGCCGCTGGCCAGTGCGATGCTGAGATGAATCAATGGTAATCAATGGTACTAATCATAATCAACGGGGTCAGACTCGATTGATTACCATTGATTTTTAATCACCGCTCTCAATCCACTTGCGAATCCGGTTGGAGTCGCCGAAGGGTGTCAGCTTGCCATAGGAGTTGAGCAGTACGATGGTGAGTGGCTGGTCGTCAATCTCGGCCTGCATCACGAGGCAGCGTCCGGACTCGTTGAGGTAACCGGTCTTGCTGAGCTGGATGTCCCAGGTCTTGTTTTTCAGCAGGCGATTGGTGTTATTGAACCTGAGCTCACCACGGTCCTTGTATGGCCTGACTCTGGCAGAGCGGGTAGTGGTGGCATTACGAATGAGTGGGTAGGACATGGCAGCGCGTACCATCAGGGCCGTGTCGTGGGCGGAGGCGACATTGCCGGGATCAAGACCGGCGGGATCATTAAAATGACTGGCGTGCATGCCAAGCGTGCGGGCCTTTTTGTTCATGGCGGCGACAAATGCTGCTTTACCCTGAGGCCAGGTGCGGGCGAGGGCATTGGCTGCACGGTTTTCGGATGACATTAGTGCCAGCTGCAGCATCTGTTTACGTGTCAGTGCGGCACCGTACTTCAACCGTGAGCCGGTCAGCTGTATCAGGTCCCGGTCATCTTTGGTGATGGCGATCTTTTCCTGTAAATCAAGGTCGCTATCCAGGACAACCATTGCTGTCATGAGCTTGGTAATCGAGGCGATTGGTCGAGGTTCACCCACATGTTTGGAATAGACTTCCTTGCCATACTGGTCCAGCACCAGCACGGCGGCCGATTTGAGCTTCAGGTTTTTCGGGTTTAGTGTGTTCCAGTGAGCTGCTGTAATGGTCTGCATGCCGGTGCTGGCGGGTTCCAGTTTTGCCAGCTGTACAGGGGTATCCGCGGCACTGCAGGTCGCTGCAAAAAAGATGAGTGACAGAAAGCTGGGCAGGAGAAGAGTTTTCATAATTACATCGTTATCGGCCAATCAGTTGCGTAGATTGAGGGTGATAAGCTCAAAATGCAATATAAAATATCACGAACTGGTCGAGGCAGGAGCAAACAAATTCGCCAGCAGAAGTGCGAGTTTGAAGGGTTAGTTGAGCCGAACATGGTTTGCGTTTCCGTGTAGCGTGATTTTTTCATGTCGTTCTCCTCGGTTGCGTAGTGTGCGCCGGAGAACTCTATTTCTACATGCCACTAATATACGGGGGGTTATAACACCAGGTGATTCCTGTGTGCATGGTCACCATGCCAGGACTCAATCGAGTCTGGCCGTGTTGATTGTTTTGCGATGTAGTTAATGTTGATAGGTATCGAACTTTATCAAGCTCTCATCGTACACCTGCGGCTGGTATTTCAGGTTTTTCCCGAGTCACTGGCCAGGACATATCGAAGAGTGTTTTGAGAGTCAAATTCTCGGTTGTTTGATGCGCGTCAATAGGTCGTTTTGGTTATTCTGCCAGTGTTCTTACCCGGCATAAATTTTTATCAGCCACGAGGCGTGACAACTGCAGAAAATATACCAATGCGCACTATGGGAGCGGCATACCACGTTCACTTACGTGTAACGCAGTTACATGTAAAGATCTTGTCCGGGTTCATGGGAGTCTCGCAAGAGACATTCATCAAAAAGTCTCCACCGGGGGCCTGGTAGTTGCCGTTCTTACAACTCTTTTTGGAGCGGCCACATATCTGTTGACAATTCTCATTCTGGGAAATAATTGCCTCTCCCTTTGCTCCTCTTAAGCCTCGGGGACCAGTGGCACCCGCCTCACCTTTTGGTCCTTGCGTCCCTTGGAGGCCCGGCGGTCCCTGCAGTCCACGTGGCCCAACTTCACCAGCCGGTCCGGGAGGTCCTGCAGGACCGGTGTTGCCTGGAGGGCCATGTAATGCACTGGTCGCTTCGGGATTTTTTGCGATCGAGATTGTCAGCTCTTCAACGAACTTTGGATTTGCGTGTAAGTGACGTAGAAAATAAGGATTTTCGATTAGTTTCGCGGCGACTTCTTTCGAGCCAGCAACATCAAGAACTGCTTCCTCTATGAACGATTCTACCCCGTTCCAGGCGACTATTAAAAATATCCAAAGCCCCGCTATGGCGAGCACGAACTTGATCCAGGGGTGATCAGCTAATATCTGAAGTCCTCTTCTTTGGCCAATGGCCAGCGTCGTTTCAGTCGCTGCCTGTTCGGGCTTATTGGGGTTTTCCGTTTCCCATGTCATAAAATATTTTACCTACAGGTCACTTGGCTGCTATCAGGTTCACGTATTACTAAATGAGGGCGTCTAAAAGTCCGCTTTATCTTACGACTTTTAGACTATGTTTGTATATT
>JAOUCV010000016.1 GCA_029859555.1 Gammaproteobacteria bacterium | reverse complement strand
GACAGTACGGCAATACGCGGTGCCATGGAACGGTACAGAAACAGCATCAGCGACAGGATCACACCGACCATGATGCCCTTGTCAAGATGCGGCGCCCAAATCAGTGTCAGCACAAAGGTGAGGATAGAAACGACGGCATCGTGCCGCTGCACCTTCCAGGCATGTTTGACCGGCTCAATCTTCACGAGGTTGATAACTGCCATGATGATAACCGCCGCCAGAGTTGCCTGTGGCAGGTGGTACAACAGCGGTGTTAGCCACAACAGCGTCACACCCACGACCACGCCGGTCACCCCCGCAGAAAAGCCGGTGATGGCGCCCACACTGATATTGACTGCCGAACGGGAAAACGAGCCGGAAACCGCATAACCCTGGGAGAAACTGGAAAACAGGTTGCCCAGCCCCTGCCCAACCAGTTCCTGGTTGGCATCCAGCCGCTGCCGGGTGCTGGCTGCCATCGCCTTGGCAATGGAAATCGCTTCCATAAAGCCGATCAGGGCGATCGCCACGGTAACACTCAGCAACTGGCCCATGGTCTGGAAATCCAGCGACGGTATGGCAAGTGCCGGCAAACCGGCCGGAATGGTACCCACCACGGCGCCACCCATTTGTTCAAAACCAATCCACCAGGAAATCGCAGTGGTGACTGCCACAGCGGTCAGTACATTCGGCGCCTTTGGTAACGTGCGCTTCATAGCGATCATGATGGCCAGCGCGATAATGGCCATCAGCATGGTTTCAAGGTGCGTGCTGTTGAATGATTCCACAATGGTATTGAAAACCGTCTCGTAGGTATGCGCGGCCTTTTCTACCGATACACCAAACAATTTACCCAGTTGCGAGGTACCGATGATAATGGCAGCAGCGTTGGTAAAACCAACCACTACCGGGTGCGACAGGAAGTTCACCAGCACACCCAGTCGCAGCAGTCCGAGCCCGATCTGGAATATGCCAACCATGAACGCCAGCATGATGGCGTAGGTGATATACAGCCCCGGGTTGGCACCAGCAATCGGTTCCAGTGCGGAAGCCGTCAACAGGGAAACAACCGCAACCGGGCCGGTAGCCAGCTGGCGCGAGGAACCGAACAGCGCGGCAATAATGCCGGGCAAAAACGAGGCGTACAAGCCATAGTAGGGCGGCAGGCCCGCCAGCTGCGCATACGCCATTGACTGCGGCACCAGCACCAGCGCAACGGTAATACCGGCAATCAGGTCGGCGCGCAGTACTTCGGGTTTCTTTAATTCGCCAATCCAGCAGAGAAAAGGCAACAGCCGACTTTTCCAGTCGTCACAATCTACATTCATTCTAAAATCCTTGATGATAAAAAACAGGGCGGTCGCAAGCGCTGCGACAGGGCCGCCCATTATGACACCCTATGCAGCTGCCCGAAAGGACGACACTGCAAAATACCCCTGTATAACCGTTGCAAGGAAGTTCCGGCGCGGGCGCGTGGTAGACTCCCGCCCCCCTGAATTCGATCGGAAGCACGATAATGAACTTCATCAACGGCCTGTACCTCAACAACATTTGCGCTGGCAGCAGCGCATCAGCTTAGCAACCATAAGTATTCGATATGCAAGCCATATATATATTTTATGGCTGCAACGAACGCGGACATTACTTGAGTCGGGCAACACAAAAATGTTTCAATACCGTGCTCGTTTTATCTGCAGCGCAGAAATCGCGGCAGTAATACTTTCACGGCAGACCGCAAGATTCACCGGCCTGCACGTTATCACGACCAACCAATTTAAATAGATAAAGCGAGGAACTCCCATGTCCAAGAAACATCCGATCATTGCTGTAACCGGTTCTTCCGGCGCCGGCACTACCACCGTCAAAGTGGCTTTTGAACATATCTTTCTGCGTGAGGGTGTTAACCCCGTCGTCATCGAAGGTGACAGCTACCACAAGCATGACCGTGCCGCCATGAAGATAGCGATGCAGGAAGCCGAAGAAGATGGCAACCAGAGCTTCAGTCACTTTGGCCCGGAGGCCAATGTGTTCGACAAGCTCGAAGAAACCTTCAATGCATACGGCGAAACCGGCACCTGTGACCGTCGTTACTACCTGCACAGCGAAGAAGAGGCCAAGCCCTTTGGACAACAGCCAGGTGAATTTACCCCGTGGGAAAAAATCGAACCCGGTACCGACCTGCTGTTCTACGAGGGTCTGCACGGCGGCATCGTCAACGGTGATGCGGATGTCGCAAAACACGTTGATTTACTGATTGGCGTGGTACCGATCGTTAACCTGGAATGGATTCAGAAGGTTCACCGTGACTGTGAGCAGCGCGGTTACTCCGCAGAAGTCGTGACCGACACCATCCTGCGTCGCATGCACGACTATGTGCACTACATCACACCGCAGTTTTCCCGCACTGACATCAACTTCCAGCGCGTACCGACCGTCGACACGTCCAACCCGTTTATCGCCCGGGACATCCCGACCCCGGACGAAAGCTTCGTCGTCATCCGTTTCCGCGACCCGGCCAAGCTGGACATTGATTTTCCGTACCTGTTGAGCATGCTGGATGATTCCTTCATGTCACGGCGCAACACTATCGTCGTACCGGGCGGCAAGATGGGCTTTGCCATAGAAATCATCCTGGCACCGATCATCGAGCGCAAACTCAAAGAGCGTTACATGTAGTATTTGTTCTCCTGCCGGGGCAGTTGATTCTGTCCCGGCAGCCAAATACCACATAGTTCCTGTGGTTCAAGCAGCCGTTCCCGGCCTCGCCCCAGCTCATCAAACCCTGCAATAGCGCTGCTGTCAGCAGGTCCATTGCCTTGCATCCCTGCAGTTATGTTCTACACTTTTTAGCAATAGCAATACGAATGCGACCCCGGTAATTGCAGGAGAGATATGTGATCATCACGACCACCGACCCGATCACTGGCGAATATCTGCACTACCTCTCCCAGAAGCCCTATGTTATCGAGGGAGAAGGTTGCCTGGCCGTTAAAATCTACTTTGAATCAGAGCAAACCCGGCTCTCCTACCTGAATCTCTACCGTGACAACAACAGGATCGTGCCTCAACACAATCATTAGGTGACAATATTACGACACCCGTTTTACCCGCGCCGTCATGTCCAGCATTGAAAGATATCTGAGGAACTGCCGTGAACTGACGCACTTCTGCCGCCGAAATGGCTGGGTAGACAACACTTCGCTACGCTTCACCATCATCAAAGAGTCCAGTGACGGACTGGTTGTTGATGTTGAGTTTGATGAACTGCTACTGGAAAGTTCCGGCTGCGAAAGCAAGCGTATCCCCTGCTCTGGCCAGGTACACCTGTTTCTTGACCGGCTTGGCCGGGTAGTACGCGCCGAGGCAATGTAGCACGCAACGCGACAGACCCGGGCTAGAACGTCACATAATCTTCCTGTCTCAAACGTTCAACCTCACCCGGACCGAACGGAACCTGCTCAATGAATGACGGTATATCGGTGCGCTGAATGCCACGCGCGCCGATCATGGTCTGACAAATCCTTACGTCGACGACATCAAACGCATCCAGACGGGCAGCCTGGTCAACAATATCCTTGTAGCGGTCATAGTTCCTGATAGAAAAAAACTCGACTTCCGGCCCGTGCAACACCAGTACCAGGCTGGCACCTCCCCCTGCGGGACGGGGCGTTATCGCCAGCTCTTCTGCCCGGTCAAACAGCACCCTGAGTTCTTCAATGGTGTGAACACTGACATCCAGCACGATTTTATCCGGCACATCAGCGGGCGGCACGGGTGTCTCGACAGAGGTAGCTGTCTCGTCTGCTGTGATCTCCGGCGAAGCCACGGTAACTTGCGGTGCATCTGTCGGCGACAAATATACGGCCACCGCAACCAGCAGCAAACCACCAACAAGCATCCAGCCTATGACCTGTTTCATAAAATTTTTTGCCCTTGACACTGATGCATGGGTACTGACTCCATAATACCCCCTGGCAGCGCCAAGAGTAACACCGGTTTAACCACGGATTCGGGTACAATGAACGCCTCAATAATCATATGCCCGCAGGACCGGATAAATGAGTAACTACGACACCGATGTTATTGAACGATCACACAACCGCCGTATTGCTGTGTGGCTGTTCGTCTGCTGCCTGATGGTGTATGCCATGGTGATACTCGGTGGCGCCACACGGCTGACCGGCTCCGGTCTGTCCATGGTTGAGTGGGACCCCATCTTCGGCGTTATCCCGCCGCTTGACCAACAAACATGGGATGCGACGTTCGCACTCTACAAAGACTCACCGGAATATAAAAAAATAAACATCGGCATGGACCTGGACGGTTTCAAACGTATTTACTGGTATGAATTCTCACACCGCTTGCTGGGACGAACCATCGGCACCGTATTCCTGATACCGTTCCTGTTCTTTCTGTTCAAGGGCTGGGTGCAGCGCCCGCTCATCCCGAAGCTGACGGTGATGTTTATCCTCGGTGGCCTGCAAGGCCTGCTGGGCTGGTACATGGTCAAGAGTGGCCTGGTCGACAACCCGCATGTCAGTCAGTACCGACTGACCGCGCATCTTGGACTGGCCGTGCTTATCTATGCCTATATGCTGCATGTTGCACTCGGGCTCTGGTATGGGCGTCAGCAAACAACAGCGGTGTCGAGCAGCGTTCAACGCGCAACCGGACTGCTTGGTATTGCCGTCTTCATCACTATCCTGTCCGGGGGATTTGTTGCCGGCCTCAAGGCGGGCTTTGCCTACAATACGTTTCCGTTAATGGATGGCCACTGGGTGCCGGAAGTTATTTTCATGCAGGAACCGCTGTGGCGTAACTTCTTCGAGAATATAGCTACCGTGCAATTTGACCATCGCGTGCTCGCCACGCTGGTGTTCTTCGGCGTTATCATTCTGTGGATCACCGGCATACGCCAGCAGCTACCGGCTGCAGCGCGTAACGGCCTGCACCTGCTGCTGGCTACTGCGCTGTTACAGGTCGCGCTGGGCATCTCCACACTGCTCATGCACGTCCCGATTGTGCTGGCGGTCACCCATCAGGGCGGTGCCTTGCTGTTACTGACGGCGGTGATTTATGCACGCAAGCGGATGTCAGGAACAGCGCCAGCCGGGAAATAATCCCCCGGGCTGACAGCAGGTCTCACTTACAAACTGTTGTACCATGCAGCCAGGTTCTGGATATCGGCATCCGTGAGTGTCTTTGCCATCGGCGTCATCATCGGGTCCGTGCGACCACCATCCCGAAAAGCGGTCAACTGTTTAACCAGGTAACCGACCTGTTGACCCGCCAGGTTTGGCCACAACGGATTACTGCTGATTCCCTGCGCGCCATGGCAACCGGCACAGGAAGCTGAACGCGCCTTGCCCGCGATGATATCGCCCGCATGCACCGCACTACCAAATAACAAAACTGCCGCCATGCATACCACGGTAATATTTTTTACTTTCATGAAACACACCTCCGCAGGTAAAAAAAAATGGTGTGCATAAATGCACACCATTCGATAACACTTCTACAACGATCAGCAGCCACGAACAACACCTGCCGCCGACATGTCAGCTGTAGATTACTGGCTCTGGCTGACCATGTATTCAATTGCTGCCTTCAGGTCATCATCAGTACAGGCTGCGCAGGCGCCCTTCGGCGGCATGGCACCCTTACCCTTGATGGCAACAGCCAGCATGGCGTCAACGCCGGTGGCAATACGCGGAGCCCAGGCTTCCTTGTCACCCAGCTTGGGAGCACCGGCAGCACCGCTGGCGTGACAGGCCTGGCAACTTGTCTGGTAGGTTTTCTGACCGTCAGCCAGTACAGAACCACTTGCAGCCAGTAACAGACCTGCAGCGACTACATTAATTACATTTTTCATCTCAATAACTCCATTTTTGTAAAACACGGGAATTCGTGGACTGATCGCCGATCGCCATCAGCGTGTCCGGACGTGTAGTATATTAGAAACAATTAATTTGCATCAACTTAAAAATATATTATATATAATAATCAAATAGTTAATAAATTCATCAGGCACCCAGCAAGCGCTGCCACCAGCGTCGGCGGTTGCCGGGCAACGGCGCAGAGGCGTCCAGTTCGGCAGGTGGCAGCTTTGACAGGATCCAGCCCGGCAACGGCGGATTGTCACTGAAACCACAGGAAACACCCAGCTTGTTGGGATCAAATATCTTTACGAACCGTGGTGCCTGCATCGAATCAGCAAACACTACACCACAATAATCCTCATCATGTTCCTTGCGCAGCAGACGCTCGATCTCCGACAGGAAGGTACGCACCAGCTCAGCACTGGCGGGTTGCTGTGGCGGCGGCTCACCCAGTGCGTAGATATACCAGTCACCGGCAGCATCGTGCCGCATAACATCCCAGAAGGCATCCAGTTGCTCCCAGCGCAGCAGGCTCTCGAAACGGCCCTTGAAGGCCTGCCTGAAATCATCCCTCACCTGCTGGTTCATTAACGCCTCCCGCTTTCTGAATCCTATTATAATACCGAAACGGCGATGATTCGCCGGCAATTTCCATCTTCGCTATTTACCGTGAAGGATGCTTATGGACAGACAATTCTGGCTGGAACGCTGGGAAGCCAGGCAGACCGGCTTCCATCAGCAACAGGTCAATAGTTACCTGCAGCGTTACTGGCCAACACTGGGACTGAAACCAGGCAGCCGGGTTCTGGTGCCGCTATGCGGAAAAAGTCTCGACATGCTGTGGCTCGAAGCACAAGGGTACAGAGTCGTTGGCATTGAACTCAGTCGAATTGCGGCTGAATCGTTTTTCACGGAAAACGGACTAATACCGGAAATCCGTGAAGAAAAACATTACACCTGTTTTGTACATAAAAAAACGGAGCTGATCTGTGGTGACTTTTTCAGGCTCACTGCAGAGGATATCGGACAGATTGATGCCTTCTATGATCGGGCAGCACTGATCGCACTCCCCCCCGGGCAACGACCCGCTTATGCAACCCGTCTGGCACAATTGCTGCCAAGTGGCACACCCGGACTGTTAATCACACTGGATTACAAGCAGCACGAAATGAACGGCCCGCCGTTTGCGGTACCTCACTCGGAAGTGTTGGAGTTGTTTGAGTCGAGTTGCGCAGTCGAGCACCTGTTTCATTACGATGCGCTAAAAGATAACCTGCGTTTCAGCGAGCGGGGTGTTACGGGACTGGGCGAGCATAGCTACTGCCTCAAACGAATCTGAAAGACCCGTTTGTCATGCAGCGGGCAATGAATCACCTCTCAGTAACATCAAGCAGAGCAAACGGCCCTTTCAGAAACAACGGCATCTGCGGGCGCCATTGGCTCAACACTACTGACCTTGATCAGTCCTGGAACTCGACCTCTTCGGCAATACCATCAGCCTGTTCATCACGATATTCCACCAGGTCGTCATCACTTACCCGGTCAAAGAACATGTTGCCACTGATATCCTCTTCAAGCTCGTTCTCAAAGTCTGTAAATTCGTCTGTCTGAATGGTGATTCCGAGGATACTGACACCGCCTGAAAGATCATCACCGTCAGTAGGCGGCACATCGACCGGACCACGCAACTCAATACGGTCAGGCTCATCCCGCCGAATCTGGCCGGCAACTATATTTCCGCCGCCATCAACATAACCCTCGATTTCCAGAAAGTCCCCGGTATTGATATCGGCGAGGCCAAATGGCTCAACTTCAACGAGGCTGTCCTCCAGCTGGGTCCGGCTGTCGGTGTTAACAGTCAGCGCTGCCTGCCCGATAACGACAGTCAGACTGACGGTACCGGCTGAGGTATTACGACTGAAGACAAACGCACTGATGCGTATATCACCACCACGCTGTTCTACACGGGTCGCCTGCAACACGCCCGCCTCGACAGGACCTTCAACCTCAACCTTGTCGCCGCTGGCAATACTGTCGGCAAGGCCCGCCGGTGAAAACACAGCCGCAGCTGCATTCACCTGCTGCCCGCTGACCCTGAAGTTACCAGTGTTGACAAAATCGCTCACAAACCCTTCAAGACTGACAGTGTCAGCACTGTCTTCAATTCCTTCGTCTTCAAGTTCTATGCGGGTAGCGTTAATCGCAGTAGTGGTAACCAGCGTACCCTTTACCTCGACGAACTGGCCATCTTCAATAACCCCGCCGGGTACATCAGACAGATCCGTCGCACCATCAAAGGTCACGGTTATACCATCAACAGTAAAGGTATCGCTGTCATTAAAGCCGGTAATCGTACCCTTGAGCTCAACTTCTGAAACGCCCAGTGACAGGGTACCCTGCTTTTCAAGGCGCGTGGCAACCAGCGAACCATTCTCGTTATAGAAACCGCTGACCTCTACGATGTCATTCCGCAACAGCCCTTCATAGCTGGTACCTGCAAACACCGTGGCGTTCTTGTTCACCACCACAGTGAAATCAAATACTTTAAAGGTTTTAGTTGTCATATCCGCATTTTCCAGCGGAGCGTTAGTGACCGGACCCTCAACTTCATCATCATACTGAATGCTGTTTGCCGTACCGCTAACCCCATCGTCATTGATTGTGCCAAAGATGGTAACTACCATACCGAGCGCCAGATCGCCTTCGGTTGCAGCACTGTCATCATCAACATCGAAACTGCTGCCCGTGGTTTCAAATTCAACGCCGTTAACAAAGACACTGCCAAACCCGGTGATCGTACCCGTGGCAACCGCCCCGGTCCCGCCGATACCACCGGCAGATAAACCGCCGCCGCCACCGCCACCACCACCACCACTACTGCCACAAGCCACAGCAAAGACAATGGACAAAGTGACCAACAGGCCAGTGGCAGTTCGTTGTAGCCGTGTCATCATGACAGTTACTCCTCCGGGGACTTCTGTTCGTTATAGTAGATACCCAGGCTAATGCTCACGCCCTCACCGGCATCCCCTGTTTGTTCGTGTTTCGCATATTCCCGGTCCAGCCGTTCCAGCAGGGACTGCGCCCGGGCAAATGACAGTTTCTTGAGCTTCACCAGCGAATCCGGGTTTATGGCCTCATAGGCGACCTTGCGCTGAAACAGCAGCTGCTCAGGTGCGGCGGTCAGGTTATGATCGATCGTCGCAATCAATTCGCTCACATCGGTACCCAGAATCCTGATCTTTTCCTGGTCATCTCCAGCCGGCACATAGGCATGCCGGACCAGCCTGACCCTGTCTTTTGTGTTTGAAACACTGCCGGCCTCTTCAAGCATGGCCAACATGGCCCTCACCGGAATGTCACCACTGTAATCCCTGACCAGCAGCGCAAATGACTTATTACCTTTTTCAAGCGACAAAACAGCCGGCTTGCCTTTCACATCCAGAAAACGCCGGTCATTCATCCAGCCGCTAATCACTCGCACTGCGCGGTTATAGCGTTCCTGGCTGGCCTCATAGTCCTCGCCGTCCAGTTCATGCAAGCGCTTGACTTCCTTGCGCGTCAGTCCCGTCAGCGCAGACACCCGCGAAACGGTCTGTTTTTTTTCTTCAGGCGCGAAATCCTCAAACGCGACATCGACGTAACACTTCCTGATTGCGTCAGCCAGGGCACCGTAGGCAACGCCATTACGCAACAGAATTCTCACCAGCGGCCGCATCAGTTTTCTGACAGCCACGAACAGTATTTTTTGTTGTTGTTTACTCATGCCTGATAGTTTCCGTTCGGCCAGCCTGATAATAAACCGGCGTATCCCCTCATCCCGGGCACTCGCGCGACATCAGGCGCACAGCAGCAGCACGCGGTAGTTTAGCATGATTTTCATCATCTGGGATTTTATTCCCATATTTATAATTTAAGGGAGAATTGACCTGTATCAATAACATACTGCGATTTTTGGTATCTAATATACCCAAGCGTGGTGGCAATATTATCTGCCCCGACCTTTTTTGTGTATGACTCCCACTTTGCGCGGGCACCATGTCCGCGCTTTTTTTTATTTAAAACGCCTATCTGGCGACGTTGACGTCGCGAAAGATGGAACGCAAATCACTTTCCCAGTGAGTAAAAATAATCGGATCGATGGCATCACCGGCGATCTCGGCATACAGCTGCGGATTCAAGGTCACCAGCACCGTCTGTTCGCCCTCGGCAAAGATTGAGATCTTGGGCGGTAAATAAGCGGTTAATTCCGGCGCCTTATCTGTCAGCTGCCTGATTTCCTCAAGCTTGCCTGCAAACACCACCCGGTACTTGTCGGTCTTGTAACCCATCCCCGTCAGGCCAATGTCGATACGTTGCACCCGGGAAACGGTATAACCATGCGCACGTATGGATTCCTGCAAGGCCAGCATGGCTTCCGGAAATGCCAGTACGGAACGCGTCATAATGATCTCTTCTGCGTGAGCAAGTGAAGGCAGTTGCAGCAAGGAACAAAGCAGGAGTGCGCCTGCAAACCAGGTTTTCATAATGTTGCATCCTCCAGGATCGCACTGTAGACGTCGTGCATCTGCCTGCAATACTCATCAAGCTCGTTGTTATTAAACAGGCGACTCAGGTACAGCGGGTTGATAGTCGTCACCATGACCTTGCCATCCCGTTCGGTAACCGTCACCCGGCAAGGCAGGAACATGCCGACCCGCGGATCCAGCTTGAGCGCCTCATAGAGAAAACTGAAGTTACAAAAATGCAGGATTATCTCCTTGCTGTCTTCTTCACCTTCGGCAATCAGCCCGTGTTCGAGAGTCTCGGTTCTGATCAGAATGAAATTCTGGCTGACAATAGCACCTTCAAGATTTTCGATGGTTTCTTGCAGTGAATATGACGACTCTGCAGTAATCGTCTTTGCGACCGCGGTGGATGATGCCGGTGTATCGAAAGGCGTCTTGCCATTCGCAAAAGAACGCACATAACTCACCAGGTCATCAAGATCCTGCTCTGTCAGGCCCTGCACCAGAAACGAGCGCATCGGGGTATTCTCGCGTCCGTATTCCAGCGTGTGCAGAATCATGCCATCGGAGGCAGCAGCGAGAAATCCGGGATTATTGAGTGCCGGCGCAATAATCGGTAAATCCCGCTTGCGTGAAAAAGTCACCCCGGTGCCCTTGCCACCCTCACCATCTGCACCATGGCAGGCGGCACAATAGCTGCTGAACAGTTGCTTGCCATGCTTTGCATTGCCCGCGACCGGCTTATCTGAAAAAACCGGTGCCGGCTTGTCGGACCAGCCGCGTATATAGCGAACTATGGCGTCGACCTGCGCGTTACTCAGTATCCTGAACGCGGGCATTACTCTTCCAGGTCGGCCATAGCGGATGGTTTTACGCAGAAAGTCATCATCGACACTGTCTAAAAATGAAGGGAACGACAGCGGTACACCCACGCCACCGGCGCCGGTATCACCATGACAGGCTGCACAATGTGCAGCAAAAAGCTCGTCACCCCTGGGCGCAGCCAGCGCCAGAGTGCCCGAAACCATTAAAAACACTGCGAAAAGCAAACGCATACTATTAATCCCGTTAATTACTGTGGTTTTCAAATCACTCTCCATTATGCAGCTAACGGCTGCACACTTGACCATTCTTCACAAAAAATAATATATTAAATATCCGCTCACAAATTGACGCAGGTCAACTTGTGAGTGGAGGCATGCGCCGAGAATAGGGCGTGGCTTAACTGGACACACGTTTTGTTTATTTTTCAAAAGGACGAGGACTTAACAATGAAAACATTAAAAATGACGATTACAGCTGCATTTATCGCCGGCCTGGCTGCACTGCCCATGACCGCTGCCCATGCATGGGGCAACTGGGGACCCTGGGGTAATAACGGCTATGGTAACAACGGCTGGGGTAACGACGGCTGGGGTGATGGCTGGGGTGATGGCGCGATGGACGGCAACTTCGGCTTTAACATGAGTGGTAGCGGCAGTGGCCGTGGCAGCGGTTACGGTCGTGGTTACAACGACTACCGCGGTTACCGCGGTTATGGCTATGGCCCTGGTTATGGTGGCTATGGTCCTGGCTATGGCTATGGTGGTTACCCTGGTTATGGTGGCTACGGCGGCCCGGCTCCTTACGGTTATGCACCGGCTCCGGCCCCTGCAGCCGCACCGGCCGCACCAGCTGCACAGTAAAATCTGAAAAATGGTTCAGTACCTGCACATGACGTGCAGGTACTGGCAACCACTGACCATCTGTTGTATAAAGCGTTCTTCACAAGCGGCTAAAGTCGGCTTGTTCATCCCGAGACAGAACCAGCATACAGAGGTCTAAATGAAAGCTAATTTCCTTGCTGTATTTCTACTGTTTACTTTCGCACTTCCGCACACCGCTACCGCAACACCCTACTTTCCGAACAACTATCAGAACACTGCCACCGATGTAACCCGGCCCGGCATCATTGTCAGAACCGGCGTTGAAAAACTGACCCGTTTTATCCGCAGTGGACAGGCCCAGGACAGGGTAAAGGCAATGTCTTTTCTTGAAACAGAAGTCGCACCCTACTTTGACTTTGAATACATGACCCGCTGGGCGGCCGGCCCGGCCTGGCGCAGCATGTCACCCGAGCAGCGCGCCCGCATGCAGAGCAAGCTGACCAGTGCATTTATGACGACACTGGTACAAAAGCTGACCAGCTACACCAACCAGCCCATTCGTTATTTCACACCGCGCGGACAGGGCAGCAATGATGTCAGCGTCAGCGCCTGGATCATGCAAACCAACGGCATTCCCACCAAGCTGGATTTCCGCTTCTACCGGAGCGAGGACGGCTGGAAGATCTTTGATGTAAAAGCCGCTGGAAACAGTGCCGTGGTGTACTACCGCAACATGTTCCGCAAGATGCACCGACAGACCCCCCCGTCACGCTACTAGCGTTTCAGCCCATACAGCCGTCCGTAGACAGGTAAACCGGCCTGCCTACGGACGGTTTTTTTTGCTCCCGATGTCGGCAATATTTTGACGCTTTAAACCCGGAGGGCAGCCCGCTAATTACCGCCATAAGCAACTAAATATACTGAATTAACTGCCGTTAGAGTGTTAGCGCTGCCCCGCATGACTCCACGGCACAGGCCACC
Source organism: Gammaproteobacteria bacterium (assembly GCA_029859555.1). Lineage (GTDB taxonomy): Bacteria > Pseudomonadota > Gammaproteobacteria > UBA9214 > UBA9214 > UBA9214. Next base: position 3,164 of record JAOUCV010000016.1, on the reverse strand, counting down.
GGATGCTGCAGGCAGGATTATGTTTTACTATTTAGTGGCTCGTGTGTGCAAACACCTGCAGACGCAGCCATAAGGGAAACCGGCACAATGTCACCACATACCAAAACGTTGATAGGTCATCTCACCAGTGTAGAAGCCGGCGCCCTGTCGGCCACCCTGGGCGCGCATAGCGAAGAAAGTCGCCTGCCGCGTATTTCCGCGAGCCAGGACACCAATGACCTCAGCGGCCAGCCCGGCTCCTATGTTGCCGTTATTCAGGGCGGCATTAAATTGCTGGCGGTGGTCAGATCAATCTGCGAGATACCCGCAACCGGCGGCAACGGCACTGCCAAATCCATCAAGATGATCCCGCTGGGAGAAGTCTCGTCGAAAGGCGTATTCACCAACGGCATCAAGAACTACCCGGTGACCGGTGCCGAGGTACACACAGTCAACCGCGAAGAAGTCGAATCCATCTTTATTAAATTCCGCGCCCAGGGGTACACCGTCGGCGTTGCCTCGGCGGATAACAGTATCGATGTCTGCGTTGATCCTGCCGCCCTGTTTGGCCGGCACACTGCCATCCTGGGACAGTCCGGCGCCGGTAAATCCTGGACTGTTACCAACCTGCTGCAACGCGCCGTTAAATCCATGCCCAAGGCTCACATCATCCTGCTGGATCTGCACGGTGAATACAGCTGGGAAGACAAGGACGGCAATCGCCAATATGCCTTTGATGAGAAGACCACCCGTTATATTGATGCACGTGACCTGGAAATTCCCTACTGGTTGATGACCTTTGCGGAACTGGTCGACCTGCTGGTTGACCGCACCGATGCCTCCGCTTCCACCCAGATCGCATTCCTGCGTGACAGCGTTCAGGACCTGCGTAACAAGGCCAACAAGGACCTGAATATTGGCCACATTTCGATTGACTCACCGGTGTACTTCTCACTGACAGAGCTGTATGACTATTTCGAAGAGGCAAACAAGGCGACCACTCACTTTGGCAAGGAGAAAGGCGTGCTGGCCGGGCTGTTTGACCAGTTTATGATGCGCCTGCAGAGTCGCATGAACGACAGCCGCTATGACTTCCTGCTAAACCCGAAGCACCGCACTGATTCAAGCACGCTGTCAGGACTGCTGCGTGACTTTGTCGGCCTTGGTGAACCCAGGGCACAGATCACCATTATTGACCTGAGTAGCGTACCGTTTGATGTGCGCCCGGTCGTTACTGCACAGGTCGGACGGCTGGCATTCGAGTTCAATTACTGGAATCCGAAGTTCAAGGAATTTCCGTTACTGCTGGTGTGCGAAGAGGCACACGCCTACATCCCGCGCGAAGGCAATGCGCAATTCGAAGGCACTCGTCGCTCGATGCAGCGAATTGCCAAGGAAGGTCGTAAATACGGAGTGGGGCTGGCCGTAGTAACGCAGCGGCCACATGAACTTTCCGAGACCGTGCTGGCACAGTGCAGCACCTTTATCTGCCTGCGACTCACCAACCCTGACGATCAGGACTATGTACGCGACCTGGTTCCGGAAGCGGAACGTGACTTCATCGATATCCTGTCATCTCTCAGCCAGGGCGAGGCCATGATCATGGGACTGGCGGTGCCATTGCCGACACGTGTGCAGCTGTACGCTCCCGATCCGCCGCCCAACAGCTCCAGCGTCGACTTCTTCCGCCACTGGGTAACCGGACCCGCCGACCTGGATATTGATGACATCGTTAATCGCTGGCGTCGCCAGGATCGTCTGCACCGTTAATAAAATACCGGCCCGGTATCCGCGGATGCCGGGCCATATTAACGCCCTGGACAACAATCTTCATAACAACGATAGCGGATAAAGCAGACATCGCGACCCGCAGACCATGCAAGCAGCAGAAGGCAAGCTGACTAGCCGGCCTGTTCCTCTTCAATCAATTCATCATAGCCAAGCAGGTGCAATACCTGTTCCCTGGCTGCCATGCCGTCTTCGTAGCCAAGCTCCATCAGCTCTTTGCAGTAAGGCGCATCAAACATCAGGTAACTCATTAACGGCCGACCTTCACGCGTCAACGCACCAATCCCCTTGAGCAAGACGCGTACCGAGCGCGGAAAGTTATCGACATAACGCGCGACAATTTCACGAATATCAAGGCTTGGAGAAATGACCAGGTAGTCGATCTGGCGCAGGGAGCTGTCTTTGTAGGTCACATGCTTGTCTTTTGTTTCTGTAATGGTGTGGTTTACGCGTCGCATGCGCTCGATATCTGCATCCAGGCTGTCCATAAACAGGGTGTCGAAGATGTAGCCCGAGATCTGTCCGAATGTCGGAAACGGCGTTTTTCGATCAGCTTCATCCGGTGTATCCGGCTTCGGATTCCGAACGCCAATAATTAACAGACGGTTCGCACCCAGGTGTAATGCAGGACTCAGCGGCGCAGTCTGGCGCATTGAACCGTCACCGAAATATTCATTACGCAACTTGACCGCAGGAAACAGCACCGGAATCGCTGAAGACGCCATCAGGTGATTCAACGTCAACTCGGTTGGCTGGCCAATACGGCGTGTACGCTTCCACGGCTTCAGCTGTTCCTTGCCCTGGTAATAGGTAACCGACAGTCCGCTGGTATAGCCCGATGCCGTTATGGAAACGGCATCCAGGTCACCGGAGTCGATCGCCTGCTGAATGCGCGCAAAACGAATATGACTTTCAAGCAGGCCGCGCAACGGCGAGTTATCCAGAATCGAGCGTGGTTGCCCCTTGCCAAGACCGCCCAGCAGAAAGGTGGTTGCCCAGCGAAATCCGCTTTTTATCGCGGTCCAGGGGTCCGTTTTGAATACCTTGCCGACATGAAAATTTGCCCAGATGCCGTAAAGCCTGTCTACACCCTCTCTAAAGCGATTTGCGCTGCTTGCCAGCAGCACCGCGTTAAGCGCACCCGAGGAGGTACCACAAATCACCGGAAAAGGGTTTGGTGCGTCCTCAGGCAACATATCGCCAATCGCTTTCAGCACACCTGCCTGGTAGGCATTACGTGCCCCGCCTCCCGGCAGTATCAGACCAGTGACCGGTTTTTCTTTTTTCTTTTTGAAAGACAGCCAGTACATCTTGCGAGTCACCGTTGCAGTAAGAAGACAAAAACAGGAACCTGAACAGACATAACTCAGGCTCTCCTCATGATATCGGCCGGGCAG
>JAOUCV010000191.1 GCA_029859555.1 Gammaproteobacteria bacterium | reverse complement strand
GCCACCGGGTTTTCCATCGATACCAATCGTTGAAAACGGCGCATAGTTACTGGAGATGGCAATGATGATCGCATCTGATGCCTCGCCAGGCATTCCCGATACCCAGCGTCGTGCGATGCGCTTGCGTTCGTCCGGTGAGATAAGTGCCATGCCCTGGTCGATAAGCTCCAGCATATCGCTGTTGCCTTCGCCGGATGCAACAAACCAGTCGTTCTGGTACAAGGGAGCTGACTGGTCGTAATGAAATTTTGCCAGTAATCCGGCCTGGGCCAGATAAAAAAGTCCCGTCGGGGTATCGGCAGCAAATATCTTGAGTTCGCCGGACTGCAGCCTTGCCATGATTTCATTGTAGTCCGGAAAACCGACGACAGAATCCGGTGTGATTCGCTTCTGCAGATAGCCTTCAACAAAATCCTTGTCAAGAACACCTATCCGGTAGGCCGAGAGTTTGCTGATATCCCCGGGGATTCCGATTGAATTGTGATAGAAAACATGTGTATCTGTTTTGGTCAATGCCACGCCGTAATCGAGAAATCGATCCCGTTCCTTATTGAAGAACAGACCGGCATGCGCGTCTACCTTGCCGTCCCGGGCGAGGGCCAGCGTCGCGTTCCAGCTTGCTTCGACAAAGTCTACGGCAATCCCGGTTTTCTCTGACCATAACTTCCAGTAGTCAATGATAATACCGTTCGGCTCGCCCTTTTCATCAGTGTACTGAAACGGAATACTGTCGATTGAATAAGCAACTGAAATTCGCTCGGGGGACGCCGCATGCAGCGGGCCGGAACACAGGAAAACCAGCAGCAGAAAAGATAACCAGTGTGTATGCCGGTTTATTGATGTCGCGGTAGCGGAAGTCCTGCCGCTGGCATCCATACTGCCTGTTTGATCAATTCCCGGCATGAAATTACGTCCTGTATCCGAACTGTTCAGCAAACACCGAACCTGTTAGCTGGATTTATTATGCAGGCTGTTTCAGGATATCAAGGCCGCCCATATAGTTTCGCAGCACATCCGGGACGATAATTGATCCATCTGCCTGTTGATAGTTTTCCATAACGGCCACCAGTGTTCGCCCGACAGCAAGTCCTGAACCATTGATTGTGTGCAACAGTTCCGGCTTGCCGGTTTCCGGATTGCGCCAGCGCGCCTGCATGCGACGTGCCTGGAAGGCTTCGAAATTACTGCAAGAGGAGATCTCGCGATATTTTTTCTGCCCGGGGAGCCACACCTCAAGGTCATAGGTCTTGGCCGCAGAGAAACCTGTATCACCGGTACAAAGTGTCACCACGCGATATGGAAGCTTGAGCGTCTGCAGGATGGTTTCAGCATGAGCGGTTAATTGTTCCAGTGCGTCATAAGAATCTTCAGGACGAACCAACTGGACCATCTCAACCTTTTCAAACTGGTGCTGGCGGATCATTCCGCGTGTATCTTTGCCATAGGAGCCGGCTTCAGAGCGAAAACATGGTGTATGCGCGGTGTAGCGTACTGGCAGTGTTTCGGCATCGATGATGGTATCGCGTGCCAGGTTGGTAACCGGGACCTCTGCAGTAGGTATCAGGTAGTAACCGGACTCCCCTTCCATTTTGAACAGGTCTTCTTCGAACTTTGGCAGCTGCCCTGTGCCTTTAAGACTGTCACTGTTGACCAGGTAAGGGACATAGACTTCGCGGTAGCCATGCTCGCGAGTATGGGTATCCAGCATGAACTGGATCAGCGCCCGGTGAAGCTGTGCCAGTGGCCCCTGTATGACGCAGAAACGTGAGCCGGTTAATTTGGCAGCCGTTTCAAAATCAATTTGTCCAAGCTGTTCTCCCAGGTCAACATGGTCCTTTGCTTCAAAATCAAACTGCGTCGGTTCACCCCAGGTTCTGAATTCCTGGTTATCTTCCTCGCCTTTGCCCTCGGGAACCGTTGCATGCGGAATGTTGGGGATGCCCAGCAGTATGTCGTTGAGTTCTGCCTGTACATGGGCGAGTTCGTCTTCCCTGCTTTTAAGCTGTTCACCGAGGCCTTCTACTTCCTTCAGGAGAGGCGCTATATCTTCACCATTGGCCTTGGCCTTGCCAATATTCTTTGAATGTCCATTGCGTTCAGCCTGCAGCTCCTGGGTCAGGGACTGAATATCCTTGCGCTGCTGCTCCAGTGCCTGCAATTTACCTGTATCCAGGGTGAAGCCACGTCGCGCCAGTTGACGTGCAACGCCTTCCAGGTCGTTGCGTAATAATTTGGGATCAAGCATGTTATTCCTTTTTTTTAATCTACCAGTGTGGCCGGCCAGCAAACGATGTGGCCGGGTTCAAGCATCGTGCGTATGTGCTCGAGAATTATATTTACCTTCCCGGGTGCGTCAAAGAATTCAATCACCAGCGGCAAGTCCAGTGACATGTCCATGAGGGACGCTGAGTGCATCTTTCCGGACTTCCCGAAACCGCTGATGGCACGTAAAACCGTAACACCCTGAACCTTTTCCCGGTCATGCAGGTGACTGAGGAGATCATCCAGCAAGCCTTCTGCCTCGGTCAGATAGATTCGGACAAAAGTAACTTCAACTGTGTTCATAGCTGCCTCGCTGCAATAATACCCAGTGCCGCCGCAGTGATACACACGGTCACGCTGACGACGACGTTTAGCAGTGCCTTGCCGAGTTGCCCGCCTTCAACAAGATTCAGTGTTTCCATTGAAAACGTCGAAAAAGTCGTGAAAGCGCCGAGCACCCCGATCAGCAGGAATGCACGCAGGGTGGCACCGGCGGCAATTCGTTCAATCAGCCAGATATAGAGGAATCCCATCAACAAACTGCCGAGTACATTGACCACCAGGGTACCGTATGGAAATCCGCTGCCCAGACGACTGTGGACCGCAAGGGAGGTCCAGTAGCGCAGTAATGCCCCGATGGCGCCACCGGCGGCTATAGCCATCATCTGGGTCATGCGAATCTAGCGTCTTTCATGCGGCTAATGTTACACGCCGGCTTGAGATTACGCATCTGTCATCTCTGGATGATCAATCCTTGTATTTGCGGTCCAGTTCGCGCAAGTGCGCCAGCTTTGCTGCAATTTTGATTTCCAGTCCACGAGCTACCGGCTGGTAGTAGCCGGGGCGACCCATTTCCTCGGGCAGGTAGTTTTCACCTGCCGCATAGGCCTCTGTTTCATCATGGGCATAGCGATAGGTCTTTCCATATCCCAGCTGTTTCATCAGCTTTGTCGGTGCATTTCGAAGATGCACTGGCACCTCCAGTGACCCGGTTTTTCCTATGTCGGCACGGGCATTGTTGTAGGCCTTGTAGACCGCATTACTCTTTGCTGCACATGCCAGGTAGATAACGGCCTGTGCGATCGCCAGTTCACCCTCAGGGCTGCCAAGGCGCTCCTGTACATCCCAGGCGTTAAGGCTCAGGGTCAGCGCCCGCGGATCGGCATTGCCGATATCCTCGGAAGCCATGCGGACTACCCGCCTGGCAATGTATAAAGGGTCGCAGCCGCCATCCAGCATGCGCACCAGCCAATACAGCGCACCATCCGGTGATGAGCCACGTACCGACTTGTGCAATGCCGATATTTGGTCATAAAAATCATCGCCGCCCTTGTCAAAGCGACGGCTGCCGCCGGCAATGACTTCATTCAGCGTCGCTGGCGCGATGGTGCGTTTACCATCGATGTCTTCTGCAAGATCAGACACAATCTCCAGCAGGTTCAGCGCACGACGGGCATCACCGTCTGCTGCCTGTGCGAGGCTGTCACGCAGCTTGCCGGGCATATCGAGCGAAAGATCGCCAAGTCCATGTTCGGCATCATCCAGGGCAGCATCAATAATAATCCGCAAATCTTCCGGGTCCAGTCGCTTGATTACATAGGTACGGGCCCTGGACAACAGTGCGCTGTTCAGCTCAAAAGACGGGTTCTCGGTAGTGGCGCCAATAAAAACAAGCGTACCGTCTTCGACATAAGGAAGAAATGCATCCTGTTGCGCCTTGTTGAAACGGTGCGCCTCGTCTATGAAGAGTATTGTCTGGCGTGACTCCATGTCGCGAATCTGATGTGCGGCAGCTACCGCATTGCGTATATCCTTGACCCCGGCAAGCACGGCAGACAGCGTCAGAAACTCTGCATTGGTATATTCAGCAAGCAATCTTGCGAGCGAGGTCTTGCCGGTGCCGGGTGGCCCCCAGAGAATCATCGAGTGCAATTTGCCCTCTTCGATTGCCTGGCGTAACGGTTTGCCCGGTCCGAGTATATGCGCCTGCCCGGTATAGGCATGCAGCGTCCGCGGCCGCATGCGGTCAGCCAGCGGGCGATAGTCTGCGCTGGGCTCAGTCACGGAAATCGGCCTGCAGGAAATCGCTAGTCAACATCTCCAACGACATCCGCGCCGGCGGGTGGGGTAAAAACAAATACAGCATCATCCAAAACCGGGTTGCGATCGAAATCAGTGAAACTGAACACTGTGGTATTGCCGAAATTGTCATCGGCCTTGATACGCAGCAGCACTTTTCCCGAGAATACCAGTTGAATGCGGGTGACATTACTGTCATCCGATTTAGGTACAAGCACGACATGCTGCTCATCATCCAGCATTGTTACTTTTTCAATATTGAAAACCTTTTCCAGTGGTTGTTCGCCGCTCAGCAGCATCGCCGGTGTTGAGGTGAGTACATCGGCGGCTTTTTGCACGGTAACCTGCTCGAGGTCTTCATCATAGGACCAGAGGCGTTTGCCATCTGCCACCAGTTGCTGGCGATAAGGGCTTTCATAATCCCAGCGAAAACGGCCGGGACGTTTTATCCACATGTGCCCTTCAGATGATTGCAGCAGTTTGTTATTGCCATCAGTCACCTGCTGCCGGAAGTCTGCCTGCAAGGTATGCAGACCGGTAAAGAAATCTGTCATATAGGTTGGCGCCTGTGCGGCGTAAACG
>JAOUCV010000190.1 GCA_029859555.1 Gammaproteobacteria bacterium | reverse complement strand
ATTCAAGACGCCGGAAAAAGTAACGCGGCTAGTTTTCGACATGAAATGGCAGGTTATGCACGACTGCTCCGCCTTGTCCATCATAGGCCGTAACAAACAGGCGATATCCACCCGGGCGGTTCGGGGCTTTAAATAATATCCGGCGGCTACCCTGTCCTGTCTGGATGGCCCCGGGAAAGGACGGAGGAGCAGCTTCTGCGTCGCCCCCTGTTTTACGGTCGGTACTTTCTGCCCGAATATCCCACACATAACGCAGTTCATCACCTTCCCGGTCGACACAGTCAACTTCGGCATGGAACTCGCTGCCGGCTTTGACATGCTTGAAAGCCGCGGGGGTTTCCAGGGAACGCAGTTTTGGAGCGCGATTGTCCGGCCATTTTCCAGACCAGGCATAAGCCATGGCATCGACACGGGGGAGCTTTTCGCCAGACTGCAAAAACATTCCATACCAGGTGGCGGTTGCTTCCTGCTTTTGCCCCCAGTAGAAAACATAGGAGCCTAGATTTCGCCCGACATTGTTATCACGATCCATCATGTAGGTCGTATAGGTCTCGGCGGCCTTGGTAGAGGGATCAGGTTCTATCGGCGCACCCCAGCTGGTTACCGGTCCTTCCCAGGTTCCAGAGACACCAAACTCAGTAAGCATATAAGGGCCCTTCCACCCCATACCATCCAGTGTCTCCCCGGTACCAGATGCGCTGCCGTATTGATTGACACCGAGGATATCGATATTGGGGTAGTGCTGCAGAATGTCATCAATTTTTGACTGTTGTGTTCCGGCTATAACGGTCATCACCGGATGATTTTTATCCAGCTCTTTGATGATAGCGGCGAGGTGGTTCAGTTCCTTCCAGATCCGGACATCTGTTTTTCCGGACTCAAAACCTTCCATCTCGTTGCCCAACCCCCAGGTCAAAAGCGCAGGATGATCCTTGTATTTCTCGACGGCATCTCGCAGCCGGGCTCTCTGCTCTTCGATACTTGCCGTATTGGAATAATCGAAGCCATGGCGTTCATGTTGCACCCAGAAACCAACGGTAACAGAAACACCTGATTCATGGGCACGATCCAGCAAGGGTTTTCCATCAACCATTTGCTCCAGCTGCTCTATACCCCAGGTTCGAATTGAATTGCCCCCGGATGCTGCAAGCAAAGCAAGATTCTGATGCCCACCCGCACCCCTGGCTATATAGGGCTCGCCATTTAGCAACAGAGTGAAGCTACCGTCAGGTTTACTGACCACCTTCACCACACTTCCGGCAGGGTCCATGCCGGCTGATCCAGGTGCAGGTGCGGGAGTGGCGCTCGCCATTTCCAGGGCGGCCGCTAAAGCAGCAGTGGAGACAGGTGTCATGTCCTGATTGCCTGACACAGCAGCTGTATTCGCGCTGAGCAAAAACAAAACAATGCAACAATGCAACCGCATGTTATTCGATGCCGCAAGCACACCGGCAGTCAGAAAACTGTTCACCTAGAAATCATTGTCTTTTTTGTACTTCAACATTTCGATTTTTATCTTGGCTGCATCAGCCGGCGCCCAAAACCAGCCTTTCGGATCCCAGGCTTGTGCATAATAAAAATCATCCGTCACGACTTTGTAGGCGGCTAACGCTTCAGCATTCTTGTTCTGTTTCATCAGGGCTTCGCCCCTAATATAATAACTGGTTCCCACATCATTTAGTGTCGAGTAATCATGTACTTTGTCCTCCGGCGCTTTTGCCGTTAATGAGGCTTGCATCTTCCTCGCTTCATCTTCGTAAAGCTCCGAACATTTTTCAGTGTACATCACAGCATCAGCATACTTGCCTTCACCAAATGTACCCCAGGCTTTGATAGTAAGGGTGACAGATGAGAAATCACCATAATCCAGACCATCTGCAGCGGGTTCCTGTGCCATGGACATGGAGACAAAACCCAACAACATCAGTAACGATAAGATTTTTTTCACTGACCATCTCCCTTGAATGCGAACTGATAAAACCCTTGTAAAGCAGGGTCTCGTGATAACTGCAGAATACAGGTACGGCCATCACTCTAACAATGAATCTTTTTTAGCGCCAACATGGAAAAGGACGGCAAGCCGTGAGAACAGATTTTTTACTTATTATAAGCAGCACAGCTGATACATAAGCAGCACAGCTGATTCAACAGGCTTTTATTCTGCACAGTGCCGGCGCGACAGCCGTTTTTTGGCTGGATTGTCCTGAGATGCACAGGTTATGCTCCCTGCTTAGATAATCAATAACAATCGGGCGACGGTGCCAGAACATGCAAAAAGGAACACAATACACGGTAAAGGTCGCGCTGATAGCAGCCCTGGGCGGCTTTTTGATGGGCTTTGACGCGTCGGTGATCTCCGGGGTGGTTGGCTTCATAGAGGTCGGCTTCAGCCTGACGAAGATCCAGCTTGGCTGGTCCGTCGCCTCGCTGACCCTGACTGCAACACTTGCCATGATGCTGGCCGGGCCCTTGAGCGATAAAATTGGCCGACGTCCGGTGCTCAAGATCGCCGCCGTTTTGTTTGCCGTGTCAGCCGTGGCATCTGCGCTTGCACCGAATTTCATATCCCTGGTGATCGCACGCATGCTCGGCGGCTTTGGTGTCGGCGCCGCACTGATCATTGCACCGATGTACATCGCGGAGCTCGCACCGCCGGCACTGCGCGGTCGCATGGTCTCATTCAACCAGCTCAACATTGTCATTGGTATTTCGGCAGCCTTCTTCAGCAACTACCTGATCCTGAAACTCGGGCAAGGGGATCTCGCCTGGGCCGGGAGCCTGCGTCTTGGCGAGTGGAACTGGCGCTGGATGCTCGGTGTCGAGACGCTGCCGGCCATCCTGTATTTCCTTGCTTTATATTTGATCCCGGAAAGCCCGCGCTGGCTGGCCATGCGGGGTCGTGAAGACGAGGCACTGCAGGTACTGGAAAAAGTTTGCGGGCCCGAGCAGGCACGGGCAGACCTGCAGGAAGTACATGAGAGCATTTCTGCAGAATCGCATCAACAGCGCGGTTCCATCAGGCAACTGTTTCAGCCGGCAATGAAGCTGGTTATGACGATTGGCATTTCTGTGGCAATACTGCAGCAGATCACCGGGATCAACTCGGTATTTTTCTATGCACCCATGATCTTTGAACAATCGGGAATCGGCACCGATGCCTCGTTCATGCAGGCCATCCTGGTCGGCCTCGTCAACCTTGTGTTCACGATTGCCGCGATGGCCCTGATCGACAAGCTCGGCCGCCGGCCACTGCTGGGCTTTGGCCTGGCAGGTATCGCCGCGTGTATGTTAACCCTGTCCTATGGATTCGGTTCGGCGACTTACACGCTGAACCAGAGTGCAATTGATACGCTTCCCGTGGAGATCGAACGACAACTTGTTGCGCCATTGACTGACGTACAGTTCGACAGCGACGTCGAGTTCCGCAACGCGGTATCGGATACCATTGGCAAGAACAACTACAAGCAGTACGAATCGCAGCTGGTCAGCGCCGCTATATCCATGAACCAGACCCTCATCCTGATCGGCATACTCGGCTTTGTTGCCAGCTTTGCGATATCGCTGGGACCGGTTATGTGGGTACTGTTTTCTGAGTTGTTTCCGAACACGCTTCGCGGTCTCGCGATTTCGTTTGTCGGCTTGATAAATTCTGCGGTCAGCTTTGGCGTGCAGCTGGTATTTCCATGGGAGCTGGAGAACCTTGGCAACGCCGCTACCTTCTTTATCTACGGAATTTTCGCTGTCATTGGCCTGGTTTTCGTAATGCGGGTGATGCCCGAGACCAAGGGACGTTCACTGGAAGAACTCGAACATCTGCTGGTAAAAGACTGAAAGGCGCACAACGTCCATGCCAGCCGCGGGGTGTGCACACGGCCATGGTCATTTGGCTGAATTACCTGCAGAAGCATGGTTTATGCTTGCTGTAGTCCGGCATCGAGCGGTAGAACAATACTCATACAACCCGACATTGGAGCTTATATGAAATTCACTACATTGATTATCACGTTGCTTGCTGGTTTATCCACGGGAACAGCAGCATTCAGTAAAGAGGCCGGCAGCTGGAAAGTGGACTTCCTGGATAACTTTGACACCTTTAACCAGGACAACTGGCAAGACCAGTTGCTTTGGGTCAACAATGAAGACCAGTGCTATGTGGCGGACAACGAATTCGGCACCCGCGAGACCAGCAACGGAACAATCAAGCTCAAGGTAGTCAGTCTTGATGAGCCGCGCAGCTGCGATAACGAGGACAAATTCGGCAAGAAGCACCCGGACACCCGTTATGTCGCCGGACGTATAGCATCAAAAAACCGCCAGGAGTTTATCAAGGGTAAATGGACCGCCCGTCTGAAGGTATCGGGCAGTGGCCAGGATGGCATGTTCCCGGCCTGGTGGCTGCTGGGAGCACTAAACAACGAACCGCCAGTGCAGGAACCCGATGAGACCGTATGCTGGCCGATGACGGGGTCGGGCGAAATAGACATATTTGAACACCACAGCGATGGTGGCCCGGACCATTATGCTTCTCGCATGATCGTGAGCAAGGGTCATTGCGGTGGCGGTGATTGGGAATCCATGATGGGAGTCATGGATGCCAAGCTGGACGAATACCACGAGTATTCGGTTGAGTGGCAGAAAAATGATCTGGTCTATCGCCGCAACGGCGCGGAAGTCTACCGCAATGCCGGTATGGGAGATCAATTTCCCGAACCCCTGTTCGCGATTTTAAATTTCGCCAAAATCAACGACAAACCCATGGAAGGGGAATGGGTCATGGAAGTTGACTGGGTAAAACACGAAAGCTGGCAAGAATAAATCAATGGGGCCAGACTCCATTGATTCCTGGCGTACTGAAGAGCACTCGCCGAATCGGCTTTCTGTGGAAGCAAACCCGGAGGCGAAAGTAAAAAGAGCATACAGCTATGTGCTAGATAGCT
>JAOUCV010000189.1 GCA_029859555.1 Gammaproteobacteria bacterium | reverse complement strand
GCGCCTGGGCAAGTATGTCACCCTGATGCCTTACACGGTCGTGTCCGGTTTCATGTCGGGTATCGGCATCATACTCATCATCCTGCAAATCGGGCCGGTCCTGGGACAGGCATCCCCGGACGGGGGTGTTATCGCATCGCTGAAAAATCTGCCTGAACTACTGGCCAGTGTGCATCTGCCGGAGACCTTGCTGGCACTCGCAACGCTCGCCATCCTGTTTTTGATGCCCGCCAGGATGAAACGCTATTTACCACCACAGTTGCTTGCCCTGGTCGTGGTTACACTGGTATCCATCGCGATACTCGGTAATGCGGACATTCGCCGTATCGGAGAGATTTCAACTGCGCTGCCGGAACTCAGGATGCCGGTGTTCAGCATCGACCAGTGGCAGGTCATGCTGCTCGATGCCATTGTGCTGGGTATGCTGGGTTGTATCGATGCTCTGCTGACATCCGTCATTGCCGACAGCCTGACCCGTACCCAGCATAATTCAAACAAGGAATTGTTCGGCCAGGGTATCGGTAATGTCATGTCGGGCCTGTTCGGTGGCCTGCCCGGCGCGGGGGCTACCATGGGTACGGTGGTTAATATCCAGGGCGGTGCACGCACAGCGCTGTCCGGCCTCGTAAGGGTAGCTGTACTGGTGGTTGTGGTGCTGTGGGCGACCGGGCTTACAGCAGTGATACCACTCGCTGTGCTTGCCGGTATCGCGCTCAAGGTCGGTATCGATATTATCGACTGGGATTTTCTTGTACGGGCTCATCGTGTTTCCGGAAAGGGCGCGCTTATAACCTATGGTGTCATTGCACTAACTGTGTTTGTTGATCTCATCGTGGCTGTAGGCATAGGTCTGTTTCTCGCGAACATCATGACGGTAACGCGGCTTTCCGAGTTGCAGGAGGATGATGTAAAGGCAGTAACGAATCCGCGCGAAACAGATCTGGGGCTGACACCATACGAGCAAGAAACCCTGTCCGAGGCTGCCGGCAGTGTTTTGCTGTTACATTTGCGTGGCGCGATGATTTTTGGGACCTCACGTGTAATCAGTCGCAAGAACTCCGAGGTTGAAGGCATCAGAACCCTTATTGTCGATATCTCCGACGTGGTGCATCTGGGAGTGTCGGCGTCGCTGGCACTCGAGAAGGCGATCCTGGATATGCTTGATGCCGGGCGTTCTGTGTATGTGGTTGCCGCGCCCGGGCAACCACGCCAGCGACTGGAGAACATGGGGGTTCTGCAACGAATGAAACAACAGAACGTCGTTGAAAAACGTTTGACTGCACTGGAACGTTCGGTATATGGCGACGGATAGCCTGTGCAGGTAACCGCTACCCCGACAGATGGCAACTACAGTGTTAGATAAATTGGCAGAAGAAATTTTTGACAATTTGTTGAACCTCAATCCAGTCCATTAGAGCAGGTGTAAACACGGTGTTGCCAGGTTAACTCGCGAAGCCGGCTAACATCAGGTGCAGGATACCTGTAAACGTCACCAACTTACCTGTGGAGGGTTGTCGATCAAGATGGTGCGGTGCTGGATATGTAACTGGTCTGCATCACAGATACAAATACACAGGGCTTCACAGGCCACCACAGGCCGCGCAAAGGGACATAGATTCAGACCCGCGACAAAGCTGCCGAGCCATGCTGTAATCTGCTACTCCAGTTACTCTACAGGGGGCTGGCCGCGGAGGGCATAAAAAACTCGTTCGCAAAGATAGGCCGGTACAATAGCGGCAAGGCCGCGTATCAACGAGCTAAAGCTCGCGACAGTAAGACATCAATATCAACAGTCTCGTATCAACAAGTCACGCAGGTTATGACGGTATAGACAGGCTATATATGAAACTGGCCAGGATTTTTAGATCAGCCCCGAAAACTATTTCTAAAGCAGGATGCACACGATTAGTAGACTTTTTATCATCACATTATCGGTGATCGGCGATCAGCTTGACAGAACCGTTGGGAGACCAGTTGTCGCTTCGCAGCTTCAGTTTCGTTCCAGTAGCGCTGGTTGTCGAGATCGTTGAGATCGGGAATGGTACGGTTATGCCGGCAGGCAATGCAGCTGGACATGGCGGCTTCCACGGCTACAAACCAATCGTCACTATCGCCAGTCAGCCGCCAGGTGCCCGGTTTTCCGCCTGGCTGGAGCGCCCGCAGTTCACCAGTGCTGGTTCATAGCTCAGGTGCGCACCACAGCCCAGGTACTGGTTGTTGAGGAAGTGCAGCAATCACGTCAAAATGCCTTTTTCGTGCGAGTTTCATGGGTTTATTTCCAGAAGCTCTTAAGCTCATCGAGCAGGGAATCAAACATGCCGGGTGAAAACTGCTGTCAGTCGTTATGGCGCTGGACCTATGCGTTTTTCTCGTTCTCCAGTGCTTTTTCGGTTACCTCCCTATAGAGACTTACTACCCGGGCACTGATCTTCTGCCATTGCGGATTTCGCTCAACCAGGGCCTTATTTTTCTGAGCGTCCTCGAAGATCTGTTCGAGATAGTCAATTTCCCGGTCACTGAGCACTTCTCCGCTGTCAACCTTTTCCTTGAGCTCAAGCACTATCGGCAGTCGGTGCTTCTCAAAACGTTCCACCAGTACCTGTATGACCCCGGCGTCTTTTGAAGTATCGGTCATGGTCTACCTCCTGATCGTTACACGAGTGATTTGTCTGCAAGGCAGGCATGACTGATGCAGCCAGTCCGTTTGTTGGCGCCGTCCAGCTGGCATACCTGCATGGTATCGACGAGTTCCGCTTGCGCACCTGTTCATCGGCACCGAAAGCGGGCAGTTCTGTCCCGAGAGATTACCACCGCACGAAAGAATTCGGAACGGCATCATGTACAGGCATGATTGGCTGGCACCAAATGGCAGTGAGGGACGCCGAATATTGATGAAAGTGAACGTTCAAGTATTGATCATTCGCAGAAATAATGAAGCCTTGAATAAACCGCAGCCCTTGACTTCCGCGAGAGTCTACCCTTGGGGTCGCATCGCCACCAGCCAACAATGCTTGAGCGTCCGTGGATGTGTCAATTTCAGTTCACGCCCTGTAATCTTCAGGGATGTGAAAAAGGCGCGGGCGCCGGCGCTTGGGGATGTAGGGACTAAACATGACTGATCTGCAAATTGAAAATCGTCGGCTGAGCCTGTCCGGACAAGTCATGCTCGGCCTTCTGCTTGGCGTTGCCGTCGGGATCTTCTTTGGCGAGATGGTGAGCTGGCTGAAACTCGTCGGCGACATCTTCATCAAGCTCTTGCAGATTACGGTGATCCCGTACATTTCCTTCTCACTCATTACGGGCCTCGGCGAACTGAGCTTCGATGAAGTCAAGCGGCTTGCCTTCAAAGGTGGCAGCATTCTGCTTCTGGTGTGGGCAGTCACCCTTGCTATCGTCGTGCTGATGCCGCTTTCCTTTCCAGTGTGGCCTTCAGCCTCCTTCTTCAGCGCTAGCCTGGTTGAAGAGCCCGCGACACCCGACTTCTTGCGTTTGTTCATCCCGTCGAACCCGTTCTATTCGTACGCCAACGCCATTGTTCCGGCAGTCGTCATCTTTAGCATTTTGGTCGGAATCGCACTGATCGGTTTACCGAAAAAAGAAGCCATACTCGAGCCCCTCGCGGTGTTCCGCGAGGTGCTGATGCGAATCACGGGTATGGTCGCGAAACTGGCGCCTCTCGGTGTGTTCGCACTCATGGCATACGCCGTCGGAACCACTGATATTGCAGACCTGGCGCGCCTGCAGGTCTATATTGTCCTCTATGCACTGGTCTCACTGGTTCTTAGTCTGTGGCTGCTACCCGGATTGATCACGATCTTAACGCCGCTGCGTTATGGTGACATCCTCCGGGCGTTACGTACGCCGTTGATCACTGCATTTGCCACGGGTAGCTCGCTCATCGTCCTGCCAATGCTGATACAGCAGTGCAAACAGCTGATCGCTGATGCGCCAATATTTGGCGATCAGGCGCAGGAAGATGCTGATGCGGCTGTCAAAGTGCTGATACCGAGTTTCTATACATTTCCAAGCCCCGCAGTTTTGATGGCTTTGTCCTTCGTTCTGTTTGCAGGATGGTACATCGGGTCGGACGTCTCAGTAGCGAATTACCTGGCCCTGATCTTTGTCGGCCTTCCCAGTCTGTTTGGCGGAACCCTGCTGGCGGTTCCGTTTCTCCTGGATCTATTGAAGCTACCATACGATTTGTTCCAGGTGTTTGTGGCCATTGATGTGGTAAATACGCGCTTCGGGACACTACTGGCTGTGATGCACTATGCGGTTATAGGCGTGATCGGCAGCATAGCTGCGGTGGGCAGGCTGCGCTTGCCCTGGATTCCGCTGCTACGGTATCTGCTCGTCAGTACCGCACTGATCGCTGCGGTTCTCATAGGCGTGCGTGCATTCTATACGCACGTGGTCGTTGCGCCCTACACCAAGGCCGAGGCGCTGAAGGGCCTGCATTTCATGGGCAGTCGACAGCCAGCGACCGTGTACGATGAAATGCCACCGGCTTTCGAAAAGGCCAGTGGGGACCCGGCCAGCCTCGTGACAATCCAGGAACGAGGCGTCGTCAGAGTTTGCTACCAGCCCGAGGAGTATCCCTCAGCGTTCTACAACAACGCGGAGCCACCGCAGCTCGTCGGCTTTGATGTCGAGATGGCACACAGGTTTGCCCAGAAGTTAGAGTTATCGATTGAATTTATCCCCGCCAGGGATGAGGAGGTTGCCGCGGGGCGACTCAACGCCGGTGCCTGCGATATCTACATGAGAACTCTGCCGATTACCGCGCAGAAAACCAAGAATTTTGGGCTGACTTCACCCATCTACACATCATCACTGGGCGTCATCGTCAGGGATCATCGACGGAACGAGTTTCAGCAGTGGGACCGGGTCCGTACACTTGGGGCTTCCCTCCGTCTTGCTGTCGAGGATACGCCCGAA
>JAOUCV010000188.1 GCA_029859555.1 Gammaproteobacteria bacterium | reverse complement strand
CCGCACTGGATAACAATACCCAGATGATCCTTGGGGGATTTGTCATCCTTGTTAATGTGGCGGCTTACTGCTGGATTCTGCTGCGCTGTAGAGAGTAGCGGCAACTAACCTGTTGCAACATGCAGGTCTTGCGTATGTTGATTGCGAATCGGAATCATTAATACTCAGTCGTTTAGACTCTAGCTGGACCCCGCTAATTCATGTATGTTGCTGCTATACCGGTAACGGCAGAAGGAGGGCGCAATGGCTTTAATCAAAAGCATGAATGTTGATCCTGATATCCTGAAAGCAACCCGTTGCAATGACGATTTCGCCTGCCTGTCAGAAGAGGCCGCATGTAACGTTGAACTGTTTGTAGACAGGGAGCTGGAGCTGCTGCGCTGCAAGGACGAGAGGTCATGCGCATTCAAGAGAAATTATAACGGGCAGTTTGTCTGCACCTGTCCGGTCAACCGGGCATCCTACGGTTTCAGTTGACCAGGCGGTGAAGAATCAGCGGGCGGAACTGCTGATTTTTACTTCCGGTCCGGATGATTGCTGCGCGCTGTCATCAGGGTGCAGTTGGCTATCAGAGCTGGTCCTTGATAGGCAGCAGGCCGTAAAGGAAGTCTGCCACGCGTTGTCCAAAGCTGCGTGCCGGTTGCAGCTGCACCGTTCCGGCAGTTGATTCCCAGGTCAGTTCGTTGTCCTCGTTCAGGCTGACACGCCAGGAATTTTCCGGCTGCATATCCTGCTGCAGTGCGAGCATGACTTCGGTGGCCAGCCCGGGATCCCTGATCAGCAGGCCCATCTCGGTATTGATGTGCAGGGAACGCGGATCCATGTTCAAAGAGCCGATGTAAACGGTTTCATTATCAACCACAAAAGCCTTGGTATGCAGGGTTATCGCGTGGCTGTTGATGCCCGGCGCCACAATTCCCCCGGTATCGGCAATGTCGCCACGGTATTCAAATAATTCAACGCCTGCTTCCAGCAGACGGCGACGCCAGGGCGCGTAGCCGCTGTTTACCATGGTGTGATTGGTCGAGGCCAGCGAGTTGGTGATAACGCGCACGCGGACCCCCCGCTCGGTCAGTGCGCGCAGGTTGTCCAGAAAAAGCTCATCGGGAATGAAATAGGCCGAAGCAATAACAAGATCATGGTTGAACGTCTTGCTGATTCCCTGCAGCTTCGCTACCTTGCGCACGCCGGTGTCGTTTGCAACAGCGGCTGGCGGATCATCGTAGACGACCCAGACATCGCCGGTGTCGGAAGCATCGACGAGTTCTGCTAGCAGCTGCTGGTAGTGCAGCTGGTATTCAAGACCGGCTTGTTCAAACACCTGCATCTCCTGTAACTCCGCGCGCAGTGCCTCCCTGGACGCAGCGATGTCGGGTGGTTTATAGCCGGGTGGTGAAAAGGCCTCGCCGGTTACGGCCCAGTCATCGTTCCAGTAGAGATCAAAGCTGTCGCTGATATCCTCTGTCACCGGACCGGCAGTGACGACTTCCAAATCCCTGAAGTTGTAGTGTTCGCCTAATCCGAAGTAGGGGTTACCGATGTTGCGGCCGCCAACAATCGCGACATGGTTGTCTGCCACGAACAGCTTGTTGTGCATGCGCTGGTTGAGTCGCTGGGATGAACCGATATATTCGGTCATGCGGCGCAGCAGGCTGCCGCGATCTTTCCAGGGGTTGAATATCCTGATTTCTATGTTCGGGTGGCTGTTGATCGCGGCGATATTGGTGTCTGAATCGATCGTAAATACATCGTCTACCAGCAGTCGTACCCGCACGCCGCGATCGGCGGCATCAAGCAGGTGCAGCACCAGCAGCTTGCCGCTGGCATCGCCGTTCCAGAGATAATACTGGGCGTCCAGGGTTTCTGTTGCCAGGTCAGCCAGCAGCAGGCGCCAGCGCAGGGCCTCGAGATTGTCAGCGAGCGCGAGGTAGGTGGACTTGCCGGCTCCATTCAACTGCTCAATTCTCTGCGTGGCCTCAAACAGCGTTCCCGCGGGTGCGGCTGGCAGTGCATAGCTGTGTTGCAGTGGCACATCGCGAAGCTGGTGTGTGGCACAGCCGGATAATATCAGCAGCATGGTTGCCAGCATCCACGCAGCTTTTCCTTGTGCCATGAGAGACACGACGGGCATCACATTCTGTCCACGATTACATATTCCCTGGTCAAGTCTGTCGTGACAACTGGCTGCTTGCTATTGAACGTTTGTGAGAGTGGTTACTGGTGTGCCGTTCTCAGTCAGCAGTTCGTTCACTATGGCGCGTACCCGGGGGTGGTCAAAATCACGTCCACCTATTGCACGGTATACCACCTGGCCCTGCCTGTTGATGAGCAGGGTGGTTGGCAATCCCTTGACGCCGTAAAGTTCAGAGACCTTGCTGTCACGATCAAACAGGACAGGGAAGGTCGGGTAGACGCTGAGTTGTCCCATGTAGGCGAAAACATGGTCGGGCGTTTCAAACTGGTTGACTGCCAGCACTACGAAGCCCCTGTCACCCAGGTCCTGGAAGATGGATTCCATGGACGGGATTTCGCGCCGGCAGGGCGGACACCAGGTTGCCCATAAATTGAGCATGATGACCTTGCCACGGTAATCATCGAGCGTATGTTGTTCGCCGTCCATATCGGCAAGACTGAAACCCGGGGCCGTCACCGGTGGTTGCAGCCGGGTCAGTCCATGGCTGAGTTCGGGAGCGGGCAGCTCGGCTTGCAGTGTTTGCAGCGGCGCACACAGCACCAGTATCAGTATCGTGGCAATGAGTGGCTTATTCATCAGGTGATTTGTCCGCTGCGCATTGCAATCGTTCGAAGGTCCCATTATGTGTCTTACCCTGTTGTGTCCACTGGTAGTTGAGCTTGAATATTGTGCCGGGTGCAAGTGGCAGCGTGGTGAATCCCTGGCTCCAGTCGCCTGCAGAAAATTGCTGTTCGTCAGGTAACAGTGACCAGCGAAAGGCGACACCCATGTCCTGCCATTCCTTGAGCCATTGCGTCTTGGTCTTTACCGGATGAGACTGGCCGTCCGCTGTGAAATAGTGCCAGTCGGCAACCCGGTAACCAAGCACGTCAGCGGACTCGTTTTTAATGATAGTGCCAAATACGCAATAACCTGCCATCAGTTCTACCACTTCCTGCGGCAGGCCGCGGGCGCCGTACACGGCACGCACGTAGTCCGGCAGCAACTGGATAAACTGCAGGCTGAATCCCGGGTGCTGCGCCTTCCATGAAATCAGGCCGCTGGTCTCGTCAGTAAAGGTCTCCACGGCGGCAAAACAGTACGAGACACAACCGGCGGCTGACAGTAACAGCACGGCCAGTATATTACCGCTGTGACGAATGAAGTAGTTCATGGGCAAACGACCTGTCTTGTTTATCTGTGTAATGTCCCGACCTTGTCCAGCACCGCCTGTGCGTGTCCCTCGGCCGTGACGCCGTATTCCACGTCGGCCAGCATGCCGGCTTTGTCGATAATAAAGGTGGAACGCACAATACTCATCTTTTTGACGCCATTTTTTTCCTTTTCCTGCCAGACACCATAGGCCTCACACAGGCTTCCATCAGTATCCGCAAGCAGTTCTACCTTGAGATCAAACTTGTCTATGAATTGCCGGTGACTGCTGCAGTCGTCCTTGCTGACGCCAATGACTACCGTATCCAGTGTGTCAAAGCGATCAATCAGGGCGGTGAACTGGTTGGCCTCAATGGTGCAGCCGGGGGTGTCGTCTTTGGGGTAGAAGTACAGCACAATGTTTTTACGACCGCTGAAATCCGCAAGGCTGACAGTTTCATTGGCCTGATTAGGTGCGCTGAAGGCGGGTGCGGATTGATTTGCGGTTAACATCAGGTTTCTCCTGTGATTGATTCTTTATTAAAAGCGCTTACCAGGTGCGAACGCGACCATTGTCAACATGAACGAAGTCGGATGCCTGATAGTAACCGACACCGCCAAGCTGCAGTGCAATAGCCGCATCACGCAGGCTTGCAGTATCCACACTACGCAGACGGGCATCAATAGCCTTGCCTTCCATGTGCAGACTGCGCCTGGCAACATCACGACCCTTTGCCCGCAGCATGGCATTGGTTTCGGGTGAGCGGTAAGCAGAAATAATTTCAAAGGTGTTCGCCCCGCCAAAATGCGCCCGTAGTCTGAACAGGATGTCCAGTGTGGCGGGGTCGATCGGGTGTTTGGCGCCGTTGCGGAAGTCGCTCAGGAAATTATTGATCTGCTCAAGTGCGGCAGGGACATAGTCTCTGCCGTCATGATAGACAACAGAGAGGCTTTCCTTGGTGTGAGTGTGGTAAAAATCCAGCTGCCTGTGGCTGTCGATTGACGATGCGGTGGTTCGGCTGAATAGCAGCATCAGCATCATGAGTAGCCGCGTTGCCGTGGTGTGCCAGCGGCCGGCTGTGAACTTTTGTCCGGCTTCATTTGGAGCAGGGATGTCCGGTATAGTCTGGCTGCGGATTAACTGACGCATGGGTAATTATTTCGGAGGCTAAATGAGTTTAATTTCACTATCCCGGTATCGCGTTGCAGTATACCTGATTGCAGGGTTGCTGTTGTACAGCCTGTTTGTATCCAGTGCGCCCGGTGCAGAGACAGGCAGGCAGTTATTGCAGCAGCGCATGAGCCAGCTGGCAGAGCGCGGCAGCCTCGACCTGGAAGGCGCGGTCATCAGCAGCAAAAATTTCCTGCCCGAGTTCTACCGGCAACGTGACTACCAACTGGCCTGGGCGGCACACATGGATAATGCCCGGATGCTGGCAGCGCGAATTTTGTCCAGCCATGAAGAAGGCCTGATTGCCGCCGACTACCATGCCGTTGAAATTCAGAAATTGCTGGCGAAATCCTCCGGCAAGCAGTTCCCGCAGGCCCGGCAGGTAGATCTCGATATCCTGTTGAGTGAAGCGCTGGCGCGGTATGCCTACCACCTGCGCTTTGGCAAGGT
>JAOUCV010000187.1 GCA_029859555.1 Gammaproteobacteria bacterium | reverse complement strand
GAACGGGGCTTGATTTAACTGCAGGTTAATTGAGCGCAATTCAGTATTTTTCCCGATTGTCGGGTTACGCTACGCTAAGCTGACCTGCATGGAACCTTTTGAGAACCACTAAACCATGAACGAAATACTCGTGCTCTACTACAGCCGCTACGGCGCCACCTCCGAAATGGCGCAGATCATTGCCCGCGGCATTGAAACCCACCCGGACTGCCAGGCGCGCATTCGCACCGTGCCGCCGGTCTCCGCTGTTTGCGAAGCGACCGAAGACGACATCCCGGCAGAAGGGCCGCCCTATGCAACACTGGATGACCTGCGCGAATGTGCAGCGCTGGTGCTCGGCAGCCCGACCCGTTTTGGCAACATGGCAGCACCACTCAAGTATTTCATCGATACCGGCAGCAGCCTGTGGCTGGGTGGTGAACTGGCCGGCAAACCGGCAGCCGTGTTCACCTCGACCTCAAGCATGCACGGCGGGCAGGAAACCACCCTGCTCTCAATGATGCTGCCTCTGCTCCACCATGGCATGCTGGTGATGGGCCTGCCCTACACCGAGAGCGAACTGTTATCGACCAGCGGTGGCGGCACACCCTATGGCCCCAGCCACCTCGCTGGCAGCGACAGCAAACGGCCGTTGAGCGATACAGAGAAACACCTGTGCACCGCACTGGGCAAGCGAATCGCCGACACCACCAGCCGACTCGCCTGACCCCATGCCCGGCAGCCGCTTCCTGTATACCCTGACGCTGTTCGGTTACTTCGGCACACTGGCACTGCTTACCGCCTGGTACAGCTGGCTGGCACCGCCGACACATTTCCCGACCGCGCTGGTGCTGATGATGGTGCTGCTACCGCTGCTGTTCCCGCTGCGCGGCCTGCTGCACGGACGCAAGTACACCTTCGCATGGAGTTGTTTTCTGGCACTGCTGTATTTCATACACGGCGTCATGGAAGCCTACAGTTCCGAGGGAACCCGGCACCTTGGACTTGTCGAGGTACTCTGCACATCTGTATGGTTTTTGGCTGCGATGGCCTATGTACGTAGCAAGGATATCTAGACGTCCATAGTCTACAGGCCACAGTTTATCCAGGAAAACCGGGCCAAACCCGAACGGTCACTTTTGAGAAAAAGCGTGGCCCGTCTCTGCCCTCAGGAAGTTATCAGTACAACACACCCATCACTGCCCCGGTCATACAGGTCGCCAGCGTACCGGCTGCGATGGACTTCATACCCAGCCGGATAATTTCCTCACGCCGTTCCGGCACCATGGTGGCGAGTCCGCCGATCATGATGCCGAGACTGCCGAAGTTGGCGAAGCCGCACAGTGCATAGGTCATAATTAACCGGCTACGCTCATCCAGCTGACCGGCTGGCATGGCGGCAAGGTCCAGGTAGGCAAACAGTTCGTTGAGAATTACCTTGGTGCCCAGCAAGGAACCACTGCTGATTGCCTGCTCCCAGGGAATGCCCGTCAACCAGGCGACCGGTGCCAGCAACCAGCCCAGCATGCGTTGCAGTGTCAACGGGGCATCGGCAATGCCGGGCAGCAATCCCAGCATCATGTTCACCAGGCTGACCAGTGCAACCATAACGATCAACATGGCGGTGATATTGATGATCAGCTCGACACCCTGCAGGGTGCCCCTGGTCACTGCATCCATGTTGCTGGTTGCACGCTCTGGCGGCACCAGTTCACCGGCGGTGGCGCGCTGTTCCGGCGGTAGCAGCAGCTGCGCAATAACGATGGCAGCCGGCGCGCTGACCAGAGAGGCCACCAGGATATGCCCCATGGCATCCGGGATCACATCTCTTAAAATGCTGGCGTACAGCACCATAACGGTCCCGGCGATGGTCGCCATGCCGGTCACCATCAGCGCAAACAATTCACTGCGCGTCATTTCCTTGAGGTAAGGCCGTACCAGTAACGGCGCTTCCACCATACCGACAAATACGTTGGTTGCAGTACCCAGCGCCAGCGCACCGCCGATGCCCATCGCCCGTTGC
Organism: Gammaproteobacteria bacterium; assembly: GCA_029859555.1. Taxonomy (GTDB): domain Bacteria; phylum Pseudomonadota; class Gammaproteobacteria; order UBA9214; family UBA9214; genus UBA9214. Next base: position 2,976 of record JAOUCV010000187.1, on the reverse strand, counting down.
AAAAGCCTGGAGAGGCCGCGCACGATCAGTGGCAACACTCCCCAGTAAAACAACAAGGAAGACAGCGCACTGATCAACAGGATCAGCGGCAGGGCACGAAACGCAAGAATAAAACTGGAACCCGCCTGTGTCTCTTCAAACGGCAGCTCGTCACCACCAAGATAACCGAACACAAAAGATGTGCCGTCAAGCGTCGCCTGCTCAAGGCTCAGCAACAGCTCATTAAGCCCCATGAACATCAGTTTGAACGGTGGCAACCACAGCAACAGCATTGCCAGCAGAAACTGCAGGCCAATACCGGCCAGCAGGGTACGCCAGGGAATACGTGTGCGGTCCTCACTGAACAGCCAGGCAAGTACCAGAAACACCAGAATTCCAAACGCGCTTTGCAGGGCAAGTGGCATGGCTGTCGGGTCTACGTGTTGTTATCCAGAACCGATTTGACGAACGGGATAGTCAGGCGGCGCTGCTCGATCAGGGAGGCGGTATCCAGGGTATCGAACAGCGCAAACAGGGTTGGCAGGTCTCGCGGAAAACGTCGCAGCAGGAACTGCGCGGTTTCTTCCGGCAACTCCAGCCCGCGCCCGCGAGCTCGACAGGCCAGTGATGCAATGACATCCTCGTCACCGAGGGGTTTGAGGGTAAAGGTAATGCCCCACCCCAGCCGCGACACCAGGTCAGGCAATGCAAATCCACACTGGTCCGGGCGCTGCCCGGCAGCAACCAGCAAGGTGCTGCCGGCGGCACGCACGCGATTAAACAGATCAAACAGGCCGGTCTCCCAGTCGGCATGCCCCGCCGCTGCCGAGGCATCATCCAGGCAGATGAGATCAAGTTGCTCCAGGTCTTCCAGCACACCCGGTCCCACTTCAATCAGTTCATTAACCGGCAGGTAGCTCGCCCGGCGACCACTCTGGCCGGCGCGGTGGCAGGCTGCCTGTAGCAGGTGTGTTTTGCCCATGCCGGACGACCCGGCTATATAGACGAGATGTTCGCCATCACCGCTGGCCGCCAGTTGCAGGTGCTGTACCAGTTCATTGTTCAGGCCGGGAAAGAAACTTTCAAAGCGGGCACTGTCTTTCAGCGCCAGGCCCAGCGGTAATTGTGGATTGCTGTTCATTGAAAACGGTTGCAACAAAACCGGCCCTTAACGGCCACCCCTGTGCATGGCCCGCCGCCCCCAGGTCCAGGCATAGTCAAAGCCGCTCCACAGCGTCGTCACCAGCACGCCGTATAACAATATATCCATCAGGACTGCCGGCAATGTCTGTATGCCGGATGAATACAACACCGTCAGCACCAGTAAAATCTGCGCAGCCGTATTCAGCTTGCTGGCGATACTGGGTTCGGCCTCAAAATGTTCAATACGCATATGATAAAACGTGGCACCGGCAATGATAACGAGGTCACGAAATATGACCAGCAACACCAGCCACGCGGGTATCAGGCCAAGCCAGCCCAGTGTGATAAAGCTGGATAACACCAACAGCTTGTCGGCCAGCGGATCCATAATACCGCCCAGCCGGCTGCGCCAGTCAAAACGCCTGGCAAGGAAACCGTCCAGCCCGTCGGAAAATCCTGCCACGCCGAAGACGATCAGTGCGGCCGTAAAACGCTCCTGTAACAGCAGGATGACCACTGGCGGCACCAGCAGAAAACGCAAGGCCGTTATGACATTCGGAATATGCCGTGCTTTCACTGGCGCAACCGGAAACTGCCGGGCATATCTGCAGATACTGGAGACAGCGGTTCCAGCACGGTGCCAATACTCACGGTATGGGTGAGGTCCTGCAGACTGCCATTGAGCTGCAGCGCATACTGGACATTATTGTCAGCCAGTTTTTCTACCTGCACAGCCACCACGGCGGTCAGACCACCAAGGTAATCACCGAGGCGCGCATAATCCGTCAGCGAGTCCACACCGGTCACGGAGATACTCACGGTATTCAGGTTGCCACCTGACTGCGAGACTGCAAACCGTGATGCCAGAATATCCGCAGTATCATCTATGCCCTGCTGTGCCAGTACCGCCAGCTGCTGACGGCTGTCCGACCAGCTTGAAGGCTTGCCGGCAACATCCAGTTGCCAGCGTGACGACCAGGCACCGGACGGGCTGCGGTTCAGGCGGCCAATCAGCACTGCCTGCGGATTGTAGCGCTGCGATGCAGCCAGCACATTATCGAAGAAACCACCCCAGATGTCCGAGAACCGTACCTGTGACTGGTCTTCAAGGTCCATTAACGGAAACAGTACCGGCACCCCGCGTTGCCGCGCGGCCTGTTCGACCTGGCGATATACATCGGTACCATCATCGGCGGCAACCACATAGCGCTTGCCACGGTCTTCCACTGCCAGCCACACCAGAGTATCCGGGCGCTCGGCACCCCAGTAGCTGACGCCCTGCTGCTGCAAGGCGCTGCGCACGGCCTCGCCATCGAAACGCACCCGCATCTTCAGCACCGCCGGCTTGCTATCCGGCACCGTGTAATAGCGGTACTGCTGGACCAGTTGTGCCGGATTCTCCAGCAGCATTCTGGCGGGCTCGGTATCAAGCACGGCGTCCTGACCGGCAACACGTACCAGCACCTGGCGCAACGCGGTTTTCATGGCCCCTGCCCGCACCCCCGGCGACTGGTTGGCGACCACCACCTCGGACTCGAACAGATTCTCTGCAGCCGCCTGCACAGCGGCGACCGGCAACAACAACAGGGCAGAACAGAAGATCGCCGCCAGTAGACTACTTTGTTGATATTTATCCATGCGTTATCACATCAGGTTCAGAAATGATGTCAAGCATACGGGTATCTGCAGAATTTGACCATATCAGCCGCCCTTGCAAAAAGCAGGCCTGTGCAGTTTACACCGGTGACAGCCGACCGCTACCATAGCGCCCCTGCCAATCCGGGATACCAGCACGTGAGCGCACAAGACAAATCAAGCAGTTTGAGCTACCGGGACTCCGGCGTCGATATCGAT
>JAOUCV010000186.1 GCA_029859555.1 Gammaproteobacteria bacterium | reverse complement strand
TCTGGGGAACGATTCGTAGGAGCGCCTCGCAGGCGCGAATTCGGTGGTTGATTTGTTCGCGCCTGCGAGGCGCTCCTACATCAATTAGATCCACCTGTAGGAGCGGACCTTGTCCGCGATAGTATTAATCAGCGTTTCATTGACTCAAAGAACTGGGTATTGCTCTTGGTGGATTTCAGCTTGTCGAGCAGGAATTCCATGGCAGCAAGTTCGTCCATCGGGTGCAGTAACTTGCGCAGTATCCACATCTTCTGCAGTTCTTTCGGGTCGGTAAGCAGTTCTTCGCGACGGGTGCCGGAACGGTTCAGGTTGATCGCCGGGTAAACACGTTTTTCCGCAATCCTGCGATCAAGGTGGATTTCGTGGTTACCGGTACCCTTGAATTCCTCGTAGATCACGTCATCCATGCGTGAGCCGGTATCAACCAGCGCCGTTGCCAGGATGGTGAGACTGCCACCTTCCTCGATATTACGTGCGGCACCAAAGAAGCGCTTCGGTCGCTGCAGGGCGTTGGCGTCAACACCGCCGGTCAGTACCTTGCCGGAAGAAGGCACCACGGTATTGTAGGCGCGACCGAGGCGGGTGATGGAGTCCAGCAGGATGACGACGTCATGTTTATGCTCGACCAGTCGACGCGCTTTCTCGATGACCATTTCGGCTACCTGTACATGGCGGCTGGCCGGTTCATCAAAGGTGCTTGAGACAACTTCGCCCTTGACCGAGCGTGACATTTCGGTCACTTCCTCGGGCCGCTCATCGATCAGCAGAACAATCAGGTAGATGTCGGGAAAGTTGGAAGCGATTGACTGCGCAATGTTCTGCAGCAGCATGGTTTTACCTGCTTTTGGCGGTGAAACGATCAGTCCGCGCTGGCCTTTGCCTATCGGTGCAACCAGGTCGATGATGCGAGCGGTGATATCTTCCGTACTGCCGTTGCCGCGTTCAAGTCCGAGTCGTTCGTTGGGGTGCAGCGGCGTCAGGTTTTCGAACGCTACCTTGTTTTTGGCATTCTCGGGTTTTTCATAATTGATCTGGTCGACTTTCAGCAGGGCAAAATAGCGCTCGCTGTCTTTGGGTGGCCTGATCTTGCCATCCACGGTGTCACCGGTACGCAGGCTGAATCGTCTTATCTGGCTCGGAGACACATAGATGTCATCCGGGCCTGCCAGGTAGGAACTGTCTGCGGAACGCAGGAAGCCAAAGCCGTCCTGCAGTATCTCGAGAACGCCACCGCCAAAGATGTCCTCGCCTTTCTTGGCGTGTGACTTGAGGATGGAGAAAATAATGTCTTGTTTGCGGGAGCGTGCGGTTCCTTCTGCTCCCATTTTCTGGGCGATTTCGACCAGTTCAGCGGCGGGTTTGAGTTTCAGTTCAGACAGGTTCATAGGTGGCCTTTAGTGCGTATCGGTATTGAATGGTTTGAGTTGGCCAGCAGGCCGGGGAGATCGTTTAGGGTAATTTTGAATTCTTGTTCTGCAGAGTTACAACTGAAGGCAGGGAGCTCAGCTTATTATATAAGATGCCAGTGCTGGATGCGATGCCTTTCAACTATGCTCGTCATTTTATGTCAGTGTGTTGCTGTGAGTAAATGATTAAATGTTGCTGTCCAGAAACGCGGTCAGCTGTGATTTGGAAAGTGCGCCGACTTTGGTTGCTTCAACGTTGCCGTCCTTGAACAGCATCAATGTCGGGATGCCGCGGATACCGTACTTTGGAGGCGTCTGCGGGTTTTCATCAATGTTGAGTTTGGCAATGATCACTTTGCCGGTGTACTCGCCGGCAATTTCTTCCAGTATGGGTGCAATCATCTTGCAGGGGCCACACCATTCTGCCCAGTAGTCTACCAGTACGGGATTTGATGAATTGATCACTTCTGCCTCGAAGGTGTCATCAGTCACATACACGATTTTTTCAATCACTGTTTTTACTCTCCTGAATTAAAAATTTATTGGCTGCAACGCAGTGACCAGGGCCGCGCCCGTTGAATCTGAAAAAGAAATCCATGGAAATCCGCAACGCGGTTTGTCGAGGTTCTGTTCGGGAGTCGGACAACCTTCACTGGCTTAAGAGGCGCTGGACGTACGATCGAGCAGGTTGCCTCCACGTACGCCCTATTTCAGCCTAAATCAGCGTGATTTACAAGTCCGCGGGGTAAAATTTAATGTATCCTTGTGCCGTTAGCCGGGGCAACGGCTGTATACGGCCACCAGTCTGCCAAACCAGGCAGGCACTGTAGCCTGGCTGACAGGTATTTATCGCAGAACCGGCCGCTTTGCCCTGGCTCTGGACAGACTCTGGATGGATTCTGCAAAACAATCGATAGCATAATGACAAGCGTTTGAAATATAATGCGAAATCCTGTGCATGTTAGCTGGCCGATCTGGCCCGAGAAGTAATTGCTTATGTCTGAAACGCATTTAACAAATATCGCCTATTCAAGTTTTTCTCTCCCCGAAAATCTGATGCAAGGCATTGAAGATTCAGGGTTTACCCTGTGCACTCCAATCCAGGCAGAAACCCTGCCGGTGGCACTGGCCGGGCGTGATGTGTCGGGACAGGCGCAGACCGGCACCGGTAAGACGGCCGCTTTCCTGATTGCTGTCTACAACCATTTGCTCACACATCCAGCCGCTGAAAACCGTAAAGTGAACCAGCCACGGGCGCTGATGCTGGCGCCTACCCGGGAACTGGCTATCCAGATTCACGATGATGCCAGCGTGATTGGCTCGCACACCGGGCTGAAGCTGGGGCTGGCCTATGGCGGTACCGGCTATGAAGAGCAACGCGAGACGATTGCAGCCGGCGTGGATATACTGATCGGGACACCGGGGCGTCTGATTGATTATTTCAAGCAACATGTATTTGATCTGAAAATGGCGCAGGCGCTGGTGCTGGATGAGGCAGACCGGATGTTTGACCTGGGCTTCATCAAGGATATTCGCTACCTGATGCGTCGTTGCCCGCCGCCTGAAAAGCGTCTGGGCCTGTTGTTTTCAGCTACCCTGTCACATCGTGTACAGGAGCTCGCCTATGAACACATGAATAACCCTTTCCTCGTCGATGTGGAGCCCGAGAAAGTAACCGCTGACCGAGTGCGGCAGGTGCTCTACCACACGGCTAACGAAGAAAAAATTCCCCTGCTGGTTGGTCTGCTGCGGCATGGTGTTCCGTTGCGCAGTATTGTGTTTGTAAATACCAAGCGAAACGCCGACCGGGTCTGGTCCTACCTGGAGGGCAATGGCTTTAAATGTGCGGTATTGTCTGGCGATGTGCCACAGAAAAAACGTCAACGCTTGTTAAAGGAATTTCAGAGCGGTAAATTGCCGGTATTGATTGCCACTGATGTGGCGGCGCGTGGCCTGCATATCCCTGATGTCAGCCATGTTTTTAACTATGACCTGCCACAGGATGCGGAAGATTATGTGCACCGGATCGGTCGAACGGCACGCGTTGGCAAAGATGGTGATGCGATCAGTTTTGCCTGTGAAAATTATGTCTATTCCCTGCCGGAAATCGAGAAATACATTGGCCACAAGATACCCGTGGAAGCCGTTCCGGAAGAATGTATAGTGAAACTTAAGCCGCCTGTCAGAATCCAGCGACCACCACCAAGGCCAGGTGGCGGGCGTGGCAAATCAGGTTCACCCGGGAAGGGCGGTGGTGGCGGCCGTCACAGGCACCGTTCGCAGCAGCGATAACCGATCAGTGCAAATACTTCCTTTTCCACAAGCTGACGTAATTCGTGTACTGCAAAGCAGGTACACCCGTTTGTTCATCATGGTGCTGAATATTTTGCTGGTTATCTGGATTGCCAGCCTGATAGCAAACCTGACATGGGACCTGCTGTCCCCGGAGGAAGCGCCTGAAGCGGCGGCTGTAGTGCCGGCGAATGTGCCTGTACAGGCCAATCAGGAGCGGCAGCTCATTAACCAGTTGCCCGGCTGGCATTTGATGGGCGTTGTTGCCAAAGGCAGTGCGCCGGTAGCAACCAGTGTGCCGGTAGACGCGCCCGAGACCAGTCTGAAACTGGTCCTGCGGGGCGTATTTTCTTCCGATGACAAGGATAACGCACGTGCCATTATTGCAGACCCGAAGGGTAAGGAAGACCAGTACGGTGTCGGCGACAAATTGCCGGGCAATGCAGAACTCAGCGAGGTACATCCATACAAGGTCATTCTGAAACGCGGCGGGCGTTACGAAACGCTGAAGATGCCGCAGGACACCAAGTCAGGTGGGACGGTGAGGCGCACACCGACGTCGCCGCAACGAATCAAGCCGCAGCGATCATCCAGCAGCCCGCAAGAACGGCTGCGAACCGTGCGACAAAATATGCGCAAGCGTCCACGCGACCTTTATAACCTGGTGAAGGCAACGCCGAAAAATGATGCAGATGGCAATATAATGGGCTACGAGCTGGGGCCGGGACGTGATCCCGAACTGTTCGCTGCGGTCGGCTTGCAGCAAGGTGATGTGGTCGTCCAGATTAACGATATCAAGCTGGATAATCCGGCCAACAGCGCGCGCGCGCTGAAGAGCGCCCAGAGCGGCGAGACGGTGAGCGTCACAGTGCTGAGGAATGGCCAGCAAGAAGTATTGACATTGAGTGTGCCCGAGTAGTCAGGGACCTTCAGAATCTGCCGCTAAACAACGCTATACAGGTAATAAACCGGGGAAACAGCCAGGCTCCCCCGTTTTGGGAAAATACATGAAAAACATCATTAATATCATTGGGATACTGTTGATCCAGTTAATGCTGGCTGCACCGGTACACACCGCGGAAGTGACGCTTAACCTGAAAGATGCCGATATCGGTGCCTTGATCAGCACCGTTGCCGAGGTGACCGAAAGGAATTTTATTATCGACCCGCGGGTAAAAGGCAAGGTCACCGTGATTTCCTCGCGGCCCATGGACAGTGACGAGGTCTACCAGGTATTTCTGTCGATCCTCAAGGTACATGGTTTTGCCGCGGTACCCAGTG
>JAOUCV010000185.1 GCA_029859555.1 Gammaproteobacteria bacterium | reverse complement strand
ATGTGCATCAACAGTTTGATGGCCGCTACAACAATATCCAGATGATGTCTTCACCTTCCACCTGTGTACAGTTCTTGCCCGACAGTGAAGAATTTGCAGTGGATATGGCAACACCGGGATATCGCTGGCTGGAACTGCACCCTGACGGACGTATTGAAACCGGCGTGGAACGACTGGAGGTGCTGCCTGGCAGCGTCGATATAGCCTCCAACGGCTACTAGCAAACCATCCTCCTTTACCGGCAGCCAGACAGTTGTCGTAACTACTGCACCAGCTGGTTCAGATCAAAAATCGGCAACAGGATCGCCAGCACAATAATCAGCACTACCGCACCCATTACCAGGATAAGCAGCGGCTCGAACAATCCGAGCACGGCAGCGATCATCGTCTCAATCTCGCGTTCCTGGTTAATCGCAGACCGCTCCAGCATATCCTCGAGCTTGCCACTGGCCTCGCCACTGGCGATCAGATGAACCGTCATCGGCGGGAAATAGCCACTCTTTTCCAGCGCGGCGGCAATGCCGGCACCCTCACGTACGCGTGCGGCGGCTTCATCCACCGCTTCACGCATTGGAAGGTTGGAAATAACCTGGGCAGAAATCCGCATGGCCTCCAGCACATCAACACCGCTGGCCGTGAGAATACTGAAGGTACGCGCAAAACGTCCGGTGTTAACGCCCTGTTCCAGCCGGCCAATCAGCGGGAGTGACAGTAACATCCGATGGAATGCACGGCGGTTGTCCTTGATGCGCAGCAGGTAGGACACTGCCACCCCCGCCAGCACCAGCAACACCAGCATCAATATCCCGTGGTTGCGCAAAAAGTCACTGATCGCAATCAGTGTCACCGTTAGCGGTGGCAATTCCTGATTTATGTTGTCGAAAACCGCCACGACCTTGGGTACCACGTAGGTCATCAGGCCACCAACCACGAGGACAGCAACCGTGGTCAAAAGCGCCGGATAGAACACCGCCAGCTGCACCTTTTGCCGCATCTGTTGACGATTTTCGGTGTAATCAGCCAGACGTTCCAGCACCCGCTCAAGATGTCCCGCCTCTTCACCGGCCTCGACGGTGGTGCGGTAAAGCTCCGGAAAGATATTTTTAAAATCACCAAGGCCGGCCGCGAGGGTATGTCCTTCCATGACGCGCGAACGCACTGCCAGTAACATGCTTTGCAGGCGCGGTCGGTCTGTTTGCTGGGCAACGGCACGCAGGCATTCTTCCAGCGGCAGCGCCGCCCGTACCAGCGTTGCCAGTTGTCGTGTAATCAGCGCAAGATCTGTGGGGCTGATGCCCCGCTGAAACAGGGCCGGACGACTGAGACTGCGTGACTCGCGCTGTACAACCTCCTGCACATCCAGCGGCACCAGCCCCTGTTCACGCAGTTGCTGACGCACCTGGCGCGGCGCATCACCTTCAACAACACCTTTCTTTTCGCGCCCGGTCTTGTCCAGCGCCGTGTATTCAAAGGCACCCATTTTTCAGGAACCCGCAGGGGTACTCGTAAGGAGGGAAACAAGCATTAACATCAGCAGGCACTCATTCGCCCTGGGTAACACGCAACACTTCTTCAATCGAGGTAGTACCATCCAGCACCCGACGCCAGCCATCATGGCGGATACCCGGACACGTTTCACGCGCCAGCCGTTCCAGTTCCTGTTCACCGGCACCGTCATGAATCAGGCTACGCATGGCATCGGTAAGGGCAACCAGTTCATAGATACCGGTTCTGCCGCGATATCCCAGTTGATTACACTGTGCACAGCCCTGCGGACGAAAAATGGTTGGCGGGTTGTCCGCAGCAACACCCAGCGTAAGACAATTTGATTCACTGGCAGAATAAGGCTGCTTGCAATCATCACACAACACCCGCACCAGTCGCTGGGCAAGCACACCGATCATGCTGGAGGACAGCAGAAAAGGCTCCACACCCATATCACGCAGGCGGGTAACCGCACCGACTGCGCTGTTGGTATGCAAGGTGGAAAACACCAGGTGACCTGTCAGGCTTGACTGCACGGCAATCTCAGCGGTTTCAAGGTCACGAATCTCACCCACCATGACCACATCGGGGTCCTGACGCAGGATGGCACGCAAGCCACGCGCAAAACTCAGGTCAACCTTGCTGTTGACCTGCGTCTGTCCTATACCATCCAGGTAGTACTCGATCGGGTCCTCAACCGTCATGATATTGCGGCTCTTGTTATTGAGGCGCCCCAACGCGGCGTACAGCGTCGTGGTCTTGCCGGAACCGGTTGGCCCGGTCACCAGGATAATACCGTGCGGCCGGCTGATCAGATCATCCATGACATCACGGTCACGGGAAGCCATACCGAGATGCTCCAGGTCGAGACGACCGGCCTGCTTGTCGAGCAAACGCAACACCACGCGCTCACCGTTACCCGATGGCAGCGTGGACACACGAATATCTACCGCCCGGCCCGCCACCCTCAGAGAAATACGGCCATCCTGCGGCAACCGTTTCTCGGCGATATCCAGACGCGCCATGACCTTGATACGAGATACCAGCAGCGGTGCCAGCACCCGTTGCGGTTCCAGCACCTCGCGCAACACACCGTCGCAGCGAAAACGCACCACCAGCCGGTTCTCAAAGGGTTCTATGTGAATATCGGAGGCGTTTTCCTTGACCGCCTCGGTGAGCAGCGCGTTGATCAGGCGGATTATCGGGGCGTCATCCTCGCTTTCCAGCAAGTCTTCCGGCTCGGGCAGATTCTGCGCAACATACATCAGGTCCATGTTGTCACCGAGGTCACCCATCATGAGCATGGCCTCGTTGGAATCCTGCTCGTAGGTCATTGCCAGCAGGCTGTCGAATTTTTCCTGGTCAACCAGCTGCAGTTTCAGGGGTTGCCGTATAAAACGTCGCAGTTCGACCACCGAGACAGGATCAACATCGGCGGTATGCATGACCAGCACCTTGCCATCCTCCTCACCCGCCACCAGCAGACCATGACGCTTGGCAAACATGAACGGCGGCCGGCGCTCTCCGTCAGCCTCGACAGCGCCTGCTGTTTCCAACTCCTGAAGAGGTACTTCAGCCATCTATAAAATCAACTTCTACAGAGGCAGGTGGCTCATCATCAGCATCAGCGCTTGCACCCGGAATAACTGAAAGCTCATCTATTGAGGGCAATACAGGTGTCACGCCAGGCGCTATAGAGAACTCTTCCACCAACGGCAACACGGGGTGTTGCTTGCCAGGGATCATATTGACACCGTCTTCGTCCTGCTGCATCTGCAGTGCACGAATATAGTTGTATTTACTGTTGGTGTAGCTTTGCGTCACGGCCGCATCACGCAGAATCACCGGGTGAATAAACACCATCAGGTTGGTCTTGGTCACATCAGCTGTCTTGGAGCGGAACAAGGCACCCAGAAAAGGTATATCACCGAGGAACGGTACCTTCTGGACACTTTCACCAATTTTTTCTTCGATCAAGCCACCCAGCACAACCACCTGTCCGTCATCGACCATCACATTGGTCTTGATGGAACGCTTGTTGGTGACAATATCCGCAGCACCGGCAACGCTGTCTGCAATATTGGAAACTTCCTGCTCAATCTCCAGCCGTAGCGCGTCGCCTTCATTAATCTGGGGCTTGATTTTGAGCGTCAGGCCGACATCCTCGCGCTGAATGGTCTGAAACGGGTTGGTCGCACCATCGTTTGCCCCGGTACTGGAAAAGGATCCGGTCACGAACGGCACATTCTCGCCAATGACAATCTCGGCCTCTTCATTATCGAGTGTGACCAGCGTTGGTGTTGACAGGATATTGGTATTGGCATCCGACGCCAGCAGATTCATCACGGCAAGATAGTTAAAGCTGCCGTTGGTCTTTGCGAAGCCGAGCAAGGCATTATCGACGATACTCGGGAACGACCCGCCGCTCGCCGCGTCTGCCGCACCGTTAATCACGTCTGAAATCAGACTGCCGGAATTGGTGAAGTTTACGATACCGACGGGGCTATTATTGCCTGAACCCCCAAACGCCCACTGCACACCCAGCTCACGGGCGGTATCTTCTGACACCTCGGCAATGACCGCTTCAACCAGTACCTGCGCGCGGCGTATATCAAGCTGGGTGATGACATGCTTCAGGGTACGCATGATATCCGGTGGCGCCGTAATCACCAGTGCATTGGTGGCCTCATCCGCCTGGATGTCAAAAGCTCCCTTCGGGGCAGTCACCTTGCCCTTACCCTGCTGGGCTTCCTGCTCCTCAATCTTGCCGACCCCGAGCAGGGTATCGACGATGTCCTCTGCCGTGGCATAACGCAAATAAATGACATCGGTATTGCCGCCGGTATCGAGTGGCGTATCCAGGTGCGAAATGATCGCACGCATACGCAGACGTGATGCGCGATCGCCACCCAGCAGGACACTGTTGGTACGCTCATCCGCAACCAGCACCTGGTCACCGCCAGCCGCAGCAGCTGCACCCTTGGCAGCCGGGGTGGCACGTTTCAGACTGGTGAGCACCCGTACAACCTCCACTGCGGATGCATATTGCAGTGTAATGACCTCGATCTCGCTGTCACTGACCTGGTCAATACGGCGGATAATCGTCAGCATGCGCTCAACATTATTGGCGCGGTCAGAAATAATCAGCACATTGGTGGCCGGGTAGGCAGCAAGATGGCCCTGCTGGGGCACCAGCGGTCTCAGGATAGGAACCAGCTGGGCGGCGGCAACATTATCGACCTGCACCACCCGGGTAACCATTTCATCGCCACGACCGGGACTGCCATCACTGGCGGTCGGGATACCGTCCTGTTTGGCGTTGACATCCGGTACGATCTTGATGACCTCGCCACTGGGTACCGCTGCAAAACCATGTACCTTGAGGATCGACAGAAATACCTGGTAGACCTCGTCACTGTCCATGGGCCGCGAGGAAATCACGGTGACCTTGCCTTTTACCCGCGGGTCGATAATAAAATTCCTGTCGGTCACCTCGGC
>JAOUCV010000184.1 GCA_029859555.1 Gammaproteobacteria bacterium | reverse complement strand
ATCGCCAGCGAGAAGTGCGGCATCACCAGCATGCTATAGAAGACGTAACCTTCCGGTACCCACAGGTCGAGCGGGCGTGACAGTAGCGCGTCGTCGGTAACCAGGCCGCCGAAATCACCGTTCCACAGGCGGTAGAGATTCCACACCCAGCCGACACCGGCACCGAACACCACTGTCAGAAACAGCCAGCGCCGGTTCTCATGCGAGGCGGAAAAGGTCGCAACAAACAGCCAGGCACTCCAGGCCAGCACCACCACGGCCAGCACCCTCAACAACTGGTAGGCCAGGTCCAGTGAACCGAGCAGCCGGCCTACCCTGCCCGCTGCCAGGAACACCAGGTTCAGCATCACGCCGTCATGGGGAATGCTGGTGTAGAGGTTGCGCAGCAGCACGTCACCCGCAGCGACCTGCGACATCCACATGAAATAGGTGTTTTGATCCATGGCATTCAGCACGAAGCCGAGAAAGTACTTCTCGGCGGGGCTGTGCAGATAGCCGAACAGATAGGGCAAGCTGGTCACAAAGGCCAGCAGCACACCCCAGCCCAGTGCCTCCAGATGATCCTTGCGTGACAGGGAGTAATTCATGGCGACACGCCTGCGTGGGGTGCGTCAGCCATAGCTATGGCAGCGCCCTGCAGCCAGCCGTCCAGCGTCCAGACCTGCACACGGCCGACGCGCGGGAATTCAAAGCGGGCGGCGAGTTGCATGCCGGGTATGCCCTCATCCAGCACCGGCAGCAGCTGCGGGTTGGCGCTGCGCAGGTATTCCTCGAACAGCAGCAGCACCGGCTGCTGGCGTTCGCTCGCCACACTGGCCAGCGTGCCGGCGTCTGCCACCCAAAGGCGCGGCTCTCCCTTGCGCCCGGCCCAGAAGCTGCTGGACGAAACGTAACCGTAGCCATCACCGGCGATGCCGGTGCCGGGCGGGATGTGCGCGGCCAGCCATGCGCCGACTTCCCGGTGGTAGCCGCGCGACTGGTCCGAGTTCCAGGCCAGTGCCGGCAACAGCGGTAGCAACAGCAGCACTAGCATGGCAGGCACACCGTGTTCAGCAAGGCGGCGTCGCACCGAACTGCTCAGTGCCGTGGCAATCAACCTGCCGGCGGCGATGGCGCCGGCGGCGCCGAAGATGCCGGTACCGATGAGGGTGGGAAACAGCAGGCGCGGTTCCAGCTGGACCAGTGGGTAGAAGACCAACGGCCAGATGGTAAAGACCAGCAGTGGCAGTTCGTCCCAGTGGGCATAGCCGCGTCTTGCAACCAGCAGTGGCAGCAGAATGGCGAGCACAACGACCGGCGACAGCAATATGCCCGGCAGTCGTTCGGCGGTGTACATCAGGTTGGCCGGCCAACGAGCAGCCAACCGCTTGAGCGTATCCCCCGGCGAGGTCTCGCTGTGTGTCTCTGCCGGGGCACCGTAAGTCTCGCGTGCGGCGGCGGCGATATCCAGCGTCTCCAGGTTCTGTTTGCCGAGGTTCGACGACTTGCTGAACAATCCGTTCTGATCCCATAACGCCTGGCTGGCGACCACGTAGGCGATAACGCAGGCAGCGAACAGCGCGGTCGGCTTGATGGCCAGGCGCAGATCGTAGCTACGCCGCACCGCCAGCAGCAGCGCCACTGCCCCCAGCAGGATGACTAGCAGGACGGCCTCGTTGCGCACCAGGAAATAACCCGCCAGGGCAATGCCGATGACCACCGGGGCGCCACGCTGCTTGCTGTCCTGGATGACTGCAGTGATGCCCCAGACAGCCCACATGGCGGCGTGCAGGTAGAATGTTTCGGCGTAGCCGTTGACCGAATACTCGACCAGCCGCGGGTGCAAGGCAATGAACAGGCCTGCAACCAACGCCGCCGTATCGCCGTACAGGCGGCGCGTTAGCAGGTAGACCGGCACGACCAGCAGCAAACCCGGCAGCAGCGACGCCAGCACCAGCGCCGGGTATTGTTCCAGCCCGGTGAGCAGCAGCAGTGCCTGCCAGAAATCGAACAGGCTGTGCCAGAAGGGATCAGCCAGCTGCCACTCGCCGCGCGCAGTCAGCCACGCCACCCACGAATAACTGACTGCATCGCCGTAAGCGACCGGTGCCATGGCGACAAACAGCATACGAGCAACCAGTGCGATCGCCAGAATGACCCACAGTTGTCGCCAGGCGAGTCGGCCGTCAGCCGGTTGCAGCCGACAGTCCCGGCGGAAGCTGGTGATCGACGCGGAATAAAATACACCGAAGCGGTAGCCGATGAAGGTAACAGCCATGGCGCACACAACGCCACCCAGCTTGGCTACATTCAGATTACTGACCGGATCCAGTGTCAGGACAAGCGGCAGGTAACGTATCAGGAACAGGAACACAGCCGTATTGACGACCACGCCGAGACCGGCGAACAACACGAAGCGGCCAATCTGTCCGTCCCGGTTGGCCCGGTCGGTGAAGGTCCAGCGCGAGTTGACCAGGTAGGAGTTGGTCGCGGCGACCAGGCAGGCCAGCAGCGAAATAAGCGTCAGTCCCAGCATGCCGGTCGGGCGCAAAGCCAGGAACAGCAGGTTGGTCACCAGGAAATCAATGCCGGTGTTGGCGACGCCGACCAGCGAGAATCGGGTCAGCTGGGTAGCAAGCCTTTGCAAGGTTTGTTTCATGAAAGATGCCTAGATACGTTCGGGTTGTGACAGGGGTGAGGCATAGCCGCGGTGGCCAGTGTCGACGAAAGCCGGTGGGCGCAGGAAACCGGCATTGTGCCGGCGGATGCGGAACACTGCCATGAACATGCGGATGGCGTCTTGCACGGGGCTGACCTTGGAACCATCCACCTCGTGCCAGTTCACCGCAACCTCGCTGATGCCGTAGCCGGTCAGCTGGGCG
This sequence comes from Gammaproteobacteria bacterium, assembly GCA_029859555.1. Classification (GTDB taxonomy): domain Bacteria; phylum Pseudomonadota; class Gammaproteobacteria; order UBA9214; family UBA9214; genus UBA9214. The sequence continues at coordinate 2,135 of JAOUCV010000184.1, read as the reverse complement.
CGATACAGCACCTCAACATCGAAAGCCCAGCCGGACTCGTTCAGGCCGTCAAACAGTACCCGCGCACAATCCCGGCGGAACAGCTTGAAGCCGCACTGCGTGTCGTTTATGCCAGGTACAGCGAAGAAATTGACGAACGAGTAGAAAGTCTGGCCCATCAACGCACGCAGTCCCAGGCGCTCGCGCGTCGCGGCATTGGAGGCCACGCGCCGCGAACCGATGATGATTTCACGCCCTGTTTCGGCGGCTGCAAGCAGTTGTTCAACTTCACGGAAAGGGGTTGCACCGTCCGCATCGGCAAACAACAGGTAATGCCCGCTGGCCTCCAGCATACCGCGCTGAACCGCCCTGCCCTTGCCCTGGTTGCGCGGCTGGGCCAACAGTCTGACGCGCGCGTCCTGGCTGGCAACGGATCGCACATAGTCAGCGGTGCCGTCCTGTGAGCCGTCATCGACAACCAGTATTTCGGCGTTGATACCGCGCTGATCAAGCCCGCTTCGCACCTCGGACAGGTAGGCGGGCAGCCGTTCAGCTTCGTTGTAGGCGGGGATGATGACACTGAGGCGAGGTGCAAGTGGGTCATCACCCGGTTGGTAGGCCCAGCCTTGCTCCGGGCGCCGGGTCTGCACCAGGCGGCTTATCAGGTTCCCGTCGAGCAGGTCGAGGAAGCGCAGTTTGTAGCGCGCCAGATAGGTAGCGCCCAGTGGCAGCAGTGGCAACAGGCGAGCGGCATGGAACAGAGCAACACAGGCCAGCGCTGTAGGCGCATTACCGTACCACAACCCGACCAGGGCCGATGACTCGGCGATACCAAGCGCCAGCGGTACGAAGGAGAACTCCATAATGCCAGTGAACAGCAGGTAAAGAATCAGGGCCTGGTCATGCGGTAGCACCGACTGTGTGGCGTAGACAAACAGGGTGGCCTCGACACCCCAGATGCAGACACCGGCCAATGTCGACCGCAGATGCCTGGGCACAACGGCGGTCTCGCTCGAACTGGACGCACGCCGCATAGCGCGCAGGGAATGCAGCAGCGCTACAGCGGCCAGCAGGGCCAGCGCGCCAGCCTGCCAATGCAGCCCCAGCATCAGCATCAGGGCGACACAGGGCATCAATATGATGAAGGGTATTGCAACTTTGCGGCTACGTATCCAGGCACCGGTCCGTTCTGCTGACAGCGTCATCTCGCGCGCCATGAACTCGGCCTCAAAGGCGCGCCGCAGCAACATCGGGCTGACCGCCTGCAGCGACTGGATGACCACCTCAAAGGACAATGACTGGTGGAGCGACAGGTCACCACCGAAATAGATCTTGCGACGCAGACCACGCAACAGCAGTCCAGCCAGGGCAGCGAGCTGCAGCAGCCCGGCGGTGTGATACCAGTGGCTGTCAATGGTTGTTTGCATAATGATCCAGCTCACGACCAGCAGGACGAGCGCACCGCTCAGCAGCAACGCCATGTTTGATGAAACCAGGGAGTGGCTACCGGTGGCCTGATTCAGTTCTGATGTCATGGCTGTTATCTCCTGCCTGGGCGGTCCGTTCAGCCCGCTGCTCTAGTTGTTACCGATGCTGCCTCGGCGATGCAGATTGCAAACCGGCCTTCGCGGTTGCGTTGCAATTTGCGCCAGTTCTGCCTCTGCGGCGTGAAAACGGAAGCTTTGCGTAGGTGTTTGCAATTGACGAGCCAGTTTTGTTCTGAGGAAGCGAAACCATGACCGCCTGGAGTCCACGCATACCGATCATCACGCGGTCCTGTAACGACAGTGATGTTATCCGCGGAATACTACTGGATATGGTGCTGGACAGATGTTCCCGGACCCGCTGCCTTTTATCTATCTGGCTTGCTCAGGAATAGCGATGCCATTGCTCGAGATAGCTTTTGGCCATCTCTCGCCAGCTACCGCCGGGTTGAAGACCGAGCGCATTTCTCAGTTTTGTCTCATGCACCAGTCCGGGAGCCCCAAGTAATCCAGGTAACGAAGAGATAAGCCTTTCGCGCGGGTAACGTAACGACCAGCGGAAATTTGTCAGTAACTCGGATGGGCCATAGTCACGTAGCGTGACCACAATGTTGCGAACCAAGCCGCCTATACCCGGCCTTGATTGTCCTTTGCAGACACCTGGTGAAGCAT
>JAOUCV010000183.1 GCA_029859555.1 Gammaproteobacteria bacterium | reverse complement strand
CGAGAGCCTGCTGAAAGCGAGGATGACGAGTCCACCGTAAGCCTCCCGCACCGTGCCTTGCCTCTGATCGACTTGCTCAAGGCTGCAGCGAAGGCAAAGTGTAATGTCATGTGGGACAGTAACTAACCCGGCAGCCCGTGTGATCCGCGTGCTGGAACGCATGGTGGCCTGGCGCGGTTACCCGATGAAGATCCGGATGGGCAATGGTTTGGAGTTTATCCCGGTAACGCTGGCTGAATGGGCGGATGAACAGGGTATGCGGCTGGAATTTATCAAACCGGTAAAACCGGCGCAGAACTCTTGCGTTGAACGATTTAACCGGACCTGTCGAACTGAAGTATTGGATATGCATGCCTTCAGACGGCTGGCTGAAGTACGCGAGATTACAGATAGCTGGATTAGCGAATATAACAAGGAACGGCCCCGTGACTCGCTCGGTGAGCTGACACCCAGGGAGTATTTGATGGCCAGATCAGCGCGGGAAAACTCTAAAAGTACGTGGCACTGATTTGGGGAGGTTTACACTTATGCCTGAAAGAATACCTGCTAACTGGCAATTCTAAATGTCTGTTGTCCCTCTCTGTCAGGAAGTACGCATTCATTTACACCTTATTCATAAAAGTCAGGACCCCGAAACGGATCCTCTGTTGCATCCAGGTTATTGTGGATCGGCGGTAGCGAACTTAAATATAGTGCCAGCGCATGCTGGTCATGTTCAGTCAATCGCATGCTACTGGTCCCCAACACCTCCATCATAAGGCCGGTCGGATAACTGCCATCGGGTTTACGACCGGTGGAAAAAAAGATTTCCAGGTCCTCAGGAGTCCAGTTACCGATACCCGTTTCCTCATCCGGGGTGATATTCGGGGTCCGGGTACCACCAGGTCCCACGCGTGTACCTGCCAGGTACTGGTCCATCCACGGACCACCCAGCATTCCACGTGGCGTGTGGCACTCGCTGCAATGTCCCAGCGCCATGGCAAGATACTGGCCACGGTTCCATGCTCTTGATTCATTCGGGTCGAACTGTAATACCCCTGGAGTAAACCTGCCCTGTTTCCAATGCGCTATCAGGGAGCGGTTGGACAAAAACCAGACCAGCTCATGAGGACGGTTTTTGTTGGGGAACGCGGGTTGCGCCATCAGATAGGTGTACAACGCCATAATGTCTTTGCGCGTCATGCTGGTGAAGGAAGGATACGGGAAGGCTGGATAATAATGCTCGCCTTGCGGGCTGATACCCTCGCGTAATGCGCGAATCAGATCTTGCTGTGTCCAGTTACCGATACCATGCCCGGGATGCGGTGTTATATTCGGGCCATAGAAAGTGCCGAATGGGCTATCAATGGCTCGCCCTCCTGCCAGCGGAAGATCGACGGTATGGCAGGAGATACAGCCAGCCGCAAAGAAGATATACCGACCACGCTGAAAATATTCGTCTCTTGCCGTCACCTGCTGCATACCAACAAGCAGGACCAGAAACGCGATGATTGATGAGAGACCTTTCATACCAGCATATTATCATGCCGCCCTGCACACTCAGCAGCTGCTTGACCCATATCACCCTGCCAGCGCCTCAGGTGGAGTACTTTTCGACAATCCGGCAATTAAAGGGCTCTGACCCGAATGGCACTTACTTAAGCCAAAACCACCGTCATCCCGGCGCAGGCCGGGATCCAGCTGCACCGTCGGTGGCTTCGTTCCCTGGATTATTCGCTTTGCTCACCCTGCGGGCCGCCCCTGTGGGCGTTCAACGCGCTACGCGCTTTTGTCCGGCCTGCGCCGGAATGACGGGAAGGCGTAATCTGCTCGTTATCTACCTTAAGTAAGTGCCATTCGGGTCAGAGCCCTTTATTAGTGAACTATTGGATCTATACGACTTAAGTCCAATAGACGAGCTGGATTCTTGATAAGATGATCCTAGTTGACCCAGTGTATATCTGGTAATTATGGAATTCTGAACCATGGATGATGACAGACGCAAAGGTAATTGCTCAATCCCTGAAAATCTGCAAGAGATACTGGACGAAGCGCAGCAGCAGGCACTACCCGGGGTAAAATACCTAGGGTGGGAGCTCCGGTTCTTGCGTAAGCCAATGTTTCAGGCGCCGGAACTTGTAATGCAAAACTCCAGTGATGGCAGGACAGGGATACTGGATGCGAATGGTAAAATTAGAATACAGAACATCAAGATGCGCGAACATGAACAACTGAAGGCTGGTGAATCCGGCGGCATGGCTGCAGCATATGATAAGGAATTGGCGTCATTACGTGCGGACAACAAGAAACTGCTTGCAGAGATAAAGGAAAGCCAGTTAGCCGAAGCCCGCCTGACAGAGCAGATAGAACAACAGCGTGGTGAACTTTGTGAGTCAGCAGAGAAGTTGAACTCGCTGTATGCACAAGTGCAAAACGATACTGTAGAAATGCAATTGCTGCAGGAACAGTATGCCGCCTTACAGAAGCAGTATGCAGATGTGGTGGAAGCTCACAAGCTAGAAATTGAATAGCTGTATAAACAGTCATCATTCAGGACTGCGCGATTACTCTCCCTGTCTATCGGTACCGTATTAGCTCACGGAAATTGCGACAAAACGAGCTTTCATGAATATCCTTGCCCTGTTTCAGGCATTCATCGCATATATCGATAGTACTGCAACGCTTGCATACCAGAAGATGCTTTTCTATCGTGAGCGGGCTTGCTTTACGAAGGTATCTGGAACGTTTAATGCCGGTATGGTTCAGCATCTTGCCTATGCGCAACCCCTCGATCCTTTCGATAACATCTCTTCGACAGCGACGCCTGTAGTTGCAGCAACAAACGACACCGATCAGCATAATCATGCAAACAGAACCCAACACTATGACCAACACCATGTCTTGTAAATAATTCACGAAACACCCCCCATCATCTGAGGCAGGCACATGCTAACTTTTCTGTCTTGCGTTAGTTCCAAGCTGCACCGCTTCAGACAGGGTCAACCAAACTGTGTGGTTACAGATTTACTCTGAATTACCAGACAAAAAATTGGCTCACCCCTCACCTGATTAGTCGTGTTATAAAGTTTAGGACATATTGAATAAATATCGACCCTCGTGAAAGAAAATGGCCCTTCGGGGCCGTTTTTATGTATTGGCTATGTCCGATTCTGCAGCAAAACGGAAGTACAGATGAAGCACGGGGATGACCGGTTCCGGGCGGAAACAAATCCTGGGACTGATTCTAAATATGTTTTCTCTAAAGGACCGGAGACAACCCATTCCGGATCTCGGCAATTCATCCAATATCTGCCATTTATGCGTAGATTCCACAATATCCCCGCCCCTGTCCAGCCTGTTAGCATCATAGATGCGATGTCAGCAAGCATCATAATAACAGCTTGATAATGCCCCGGGGGTGAACGATGAACGCATTAACACACAAATTCGGACTTGAGCTTGATCTGGAGTCACCGGAGACCCGGCACCCGGATCAAAAAAACGGGCTAGAGACAAGGATTCTCAGGAAAGAAGGCATTATCTATGCCGAGTTCAGCAAGAAAAATCCTGATATCATAGTTGTCGAATATGACCCAACTGTCACAACGCCAGACGCTATCTACAAAAAAGTCAAACGCCTGAATGGTGATGTCAAAAGAAAAGTCTTTCTATAAGCATACGAGGCTCTATCGAAGGGCCAGGTTTGTCCGGCCCGAGACCTTTGCGACACCTGAATCAATCCGCGTAAGCAGGTGGCTTCCACAATATGCATTTTGAAATTACCCGGCATGTTGAAACCAGTCGTCACGGTATTTTTGTGGTGAAATCTGATTCCAGGATGTGTTGATTACCTGTGAAGCTGACAATCGAGACCCTGTACAAGGATCACGACAACCTCAGAAGTATTCTATGTCTTCTTGAGCGGCTGCTAATTGATATCTATCGTGGATCTTCTGCAAGTCATCCGATGCTTCAGCGCATCCTGATATATATTCAGGACTATCCGTCGCGCATACATCATCCAGCGGAATATGCTGTGTTTTCGACTATATCCAAAGAAGGTCGCAGTAATAAAAAGTTCCACGAGAACGTTAATATACTGATGGAGGACCACTCGGAAATTGATAGCCTGATAAAAAATGCAATACAAGCAGCAGGACCCGGGCTCACTGGCAAAAAACCTGACATCACAGACATCGGGGACAAGATATCCGCATTAATAATTCGGGAGCGGTCGCACCTTTTGTTTGAGGAAAAAAATATATACCCGTATATCGCAGCACATCTAAGCAACGAGAACTGGGAAAGTATTTCCGCTCTTATTCCTGATTACGAAGATCCAATATTTGGAGACAAAACAAGACAGGAATATGAGCTAATATACAAATCCCTCTAGGCGACAACCCTGTTGATAAACACCGCTTCTGCTCCGAGGCGGGCATTCAAAAGCGGCAGCTATTTCACAACGCCCCTGTCTCCGCATACACTTTTTACCTAGTGCATATAGAGTAACAAGAGAACATCCAAATGGCTGGAAATAACAGTACTCCACCCGAGCGATATAGCATTATCTGGATAGGGCTTCTCGTGGGAATTGGCTTTTATGCCATCGACGTAATCGTTGATGTGTTTGTGTCCGGCAGAGGGAGCTTCATCGAAATACTGCTGAATCCCACTTACCACGATATCTGGACGCGAATGGCCGTGCTTATAGTGGCAGTCGGCTTCGCAAGCTATGTTCAAATCCTGCTAAGACGTGAGCATAAAATCAGCGAAGCTGCAAAGACAGCGGAGCGCTTTCTTAATTCGGTTTTCGATAACATTCCCGGCATGGTCTTTATCAAGGATGCCAAATACCTGCGCTTTATACGCATCAATCACGCCGGGGAAGAGTTACTGGGATTGTCGAGCCATGAGCTCATGGGCAAGAATGATTACGATTTTTTTCCCGAGTCACAGGCGGAGTTTTTTATACGCAAGGATCATGAAGTACTTGAATCAGGTGTCACAGTGGATATTTCGGAA
>JAOUCV010000015.1 GCA_029859555.1 Gammaproteobacteria bacterium | reverse complement strand
CGTCGGTGGGTTTAATCAGCTGCAATATGGCTTTCCCGACGGTTGTTTTTCCGCAGCCGGACTCACCCACCAGCGCCTGCGTACAGCCTTGCGGGATCGCGAGTGACACACCATCGACAGCATAGACATAACCTGCTGTGCGTTTAAATACGCCCTTGTGAATCGGGAAGTGCACTTTCAAACCGGACACAGCCAGTAGCTGCTTGCCGCGGTTTTCATGGCTGCTACTAATGGCCGTTGCCTGTTGCTCAATAGCTGTTGCAGCGGGTGCCGGGATTGATTTGTCCAGTCGATGGCAGCGTGCGTGCTGGTTTTCTGAAGCAGCATTCCAGGCCGGCACATGTGAACGGCAGTACTCCCATGCAAGCTCGCAACGTTCCTCAAAGCGGCAACCATCAAAATCACGATCCAGGGGAGGCACCGTTCCCGGTATGGTATCCAGCGCATGTTCGCGCTTGTGCACATCAGGCAACGATTCAAACAGTTTTCTGCTGTACGGGTGGCTCGCCGCGCCGAAAAAACGGTCCCGGGCAGCTTCTTCAACCAGTTGGCCGGCATACATAACTGCAACCCGGTCTGCCATGCCGGCAACTATGCCGAGATCATGGGTGATCAGCAAAATGGCCATGCCGGTGTCCTGTTGCAGTTTTTGCAACAGTTCCAGTACCTGTGCCTGTATGGTTACATCCAGTGCCGTGGTGGGTTCATCGGCGATTAACAGGTCTGGCTCACCGGCCAGTGCGATTGAGATCATGACACGTTGCTTCATTCCACCGGATAACTGATGCGGGTATTCCCGGTAACGACGCCGCGGATCCGGGATGCCGACCGCATCCAGCAGTTCCAGCACCCGCTCCTGCGCGGCACGGCCTTTCATGCCGTGATGTTGCTGCAGTACCTCGCCGATCTGGTCGCCAATCATCAGCACCGGGTTTAGCGAGGTCATGGGTTCCTGGAAGATCATTGAAATCCGCCGGCCGCGTATGCGACGCATTTCCGACTCAGGCAACAGGGTCAGGTCTACACCGTCGAGATAGACATGCCCATGGGTAATCTGTCCGATCGGTTGTGGCAGCAGCCGCAGTATTGACAGGGCCGTCATCGATTTACCACAGCCAGACTCACCCAGCAGCGAATAGGTTTCACCCCGCTGTATCTCCAGGCTGACACCGTCTACCGGGCGGATGGCACCCTTGCCCTGGCCAAGTCGTACCCCAAGGTTGTCGAGTTTCAGTAATGGTTGAGTCATAGATTTACTACCTGAGGCATCAGCGGTCACGGGTGCGCGGGTCAAAGGCATCACGTACGGCATCCGAGAACAGGTTGGCTGCCAGCACCAGGATGAACATAAACAGAAAGGCCGCCAGCAGTGACCACCAGACCACCGGTTCACGCGCCATTTCCAGGCGGGCGCCATTAATCATATTGCCCCAGCTATTCATGGTCGGATCCACACCAACGCCAACATAGGACAGTACCGCCTCAGCCAGCACCAGACCGCTGAAATCCAGCACCACGGTAATCAGCACCACGTGCATCACATTGGGCAATATGTGGCGGCTGATGATTTTGCGATGTGCGACACCAAAGGAAACTGCGGCCTGGATATATTCGGCCTCGCGCAGCTTCAGCGACTCGCCGCGCAGCAGCCGACAGAGCCCGGTCCAGCTGGTAATTCCAAGAATAATACATAGAAATAACAATCGGATATCTGCTCTTTCAACGGTTGTTTCAAAATAATCGGAATGGTTCGCAATGAATACCTGCAACATCAGGATAGCCGCTGCTATCAACAATACACCGGGGATGGAGTTCAGCGTGGTATAGACATACTGGACCACGTCATCAATCCAGCCACGCGCATAGCCGGCGACGATCCCCATGAAGATGGCAAACGGCAGCATGATGAGCGTGGTAAGGGTGCCGATTACCAGCCCGGTACGAATACTCTTCAGCGTCAGGTAAAACACATCCTGGCCTACCTTGTCGGTACCCAGCACGTGGTAGGCAGCGGCAATGTTTATTGCGAGAAACAGCAGCAATAACAATAGTGACAACATCAATAAAATAGTGCGCCAGGGAATTGTGAAGCGGTCCCTTAAAATATTCCGTGCAGTCACGCCCAGCGGCTGCTGATGGCGTCTTGCCAGCCAGTACGCCATCAACAACAACATCAGTGTAGCAGCGAGCAGCGTTTCAACCATTGCCAGAAGGCTGCGTTGCAGAATATCACCCGGTCTGCCATCGACCGCATCGCCAAGATGACGGCCGCCGTAGATTAACCGCGGGTAATCGCGCAGCTTGCTGCCGTCGCTCTGCTCAATGGTTTCCTTGGCAAACAGCTGTGTTGCAAAAGGTGCCGAGTAGGTTTTTTCTACCTGTGTCCTGAGCGGACCGACCAGCGTATCCAGTGCACTGAGTACTTCACCGGCATAATGTACTTCATCGCTGTCACCGTTAGCTGCCAGCGGCAGACGATAGTGCAATGAATCAAGCAGACCGACAAGCACAAAGGCCAGCAGGACCACCACCGATGCAGCGGCCACCTTGCCGGTAAAAACCCGTCGCCAGGGAGCACGAATATGCGGCTTGCTGCGGGCGTAAAAAATAAACATGACCACCACAGCGGTGAGCATGAAGATCAGTACATCTGTCCAGAGAATAACCGGCTTGATCATGTCAGGCGTATCCTCGGGTCGACTATGGTATAGGCAATATCGACCATTATCAGACCGATGATATACAGCACAGAACCAAGAAACACCATCACCCGTACGATAGCGAAGTCCTGGTTCTGAATACCATCGATGGTGTAACTGCCAAGCCCCGGCACCGCGAAGAAGGATTCCAGCAACAGGCTGCCCATGAACAACAGCGGCAGCAGTGATACGACACCCGTTACGATAGGTATCAATGCGTTCCTGAGAATGTGGCGAAACAGCACCAGCGATTCGGCCAGCCCCTTGGCCCGCGCAGTGCGCACGTAATCCTTGCCCGCCTCTTCCAGGAAAAATGTCCGGTACCAGCGTGAACCGGCGCCAATGCCGCTGACAACACCGATCACCACGGGCAGGATAATAAACTTAAGCGCATCGAGACCGCCGTCAAAGCCTGATATCGGCATCAGTCGAAATACCTTGGCGAGCAAATACTGACCGCCAATGATGTAAAACATCGCCGAGATCGACATCAGCACCACACACAGAATGACACCCGTGTAGTCCACATAGGTCCCCCTGAAAAATGCCATCAGCAATGCAAAGGTTATGTTCACCAGCAAACCGATAATCAACGAGGGGACCGCAATTGCCAGACTTGGCAGCATGCGTTGACTGATATCAAAACTGATATCACGGCCATCATCGGAAGAGCCGAAATCAAACACAAACAGTTTCAATGATTTTTCGAAGAAAATCGTATCGGTCAGTTGGTCCAGATTGCTGGCTTCGGAATTGATCAGCAACGGCTTGTCATAGCCATGACTTGCCTTCCAGTTCTCAACAGCCTCTGGCGTAACGCGCTTCATACCCAGATGCATGCGCGCCATGTCATCCGGCGAGTTCACCACGAAGAACAGGTAAAAGGTGAGCAAGTTGATACCGATCAGAATCGGAATCGCATAGCCGAGGCGGCGGATAATATAGGCAAACATCAGTGCTTCACCTGTATCGCCGACATTCCCTGCTGGCGGCGATAGCTGATCCAGGCGGGCACCAGAGCAATCAACAGCAGTCCCGCCAGCAGGTACAGCGGCCAGCGCACCGGCTGGTTCCACTGTTGCTGCAACTGTTTGCGCAGTTGCGGCTCAATGCGTTTGTACTTGAGCGCGTTGTTGGCCATCAGGTTGGGCTTGGAGTTTTTCAGCCAGACATGCCGCAGGGTAAACTGTTTGGGGAAATAGCCCCATATCCAGGGTGCATCGTAACGCGCAATATCCATCATCTCCCGGATAACAGCTTTTCGTTGCGGTCCGTTTTCCATATCTTTCATCTGGTCGAACAGGCTGTCAAATTTTTCGTTTACATAGTTGGAAGCATTTTCGCCATTATGCTCAACCTTGCTGTTTGGACCATACAGCAGAAACAGAAAGTTCTCCGGATCCGGGTAGTCGGCATTCCAGCCCCACTGGAAGATTTGCGCAGTACCCTTGAGCATCTTTTCCTGGAAGCGATTGTAATCTGTGCCGCGAATAACCAATTGTATATTCAGCTTGGCAAACTGTTTCATTAGCCAGTCAAGTCTTGCCTTGGCATCCGGACCGGTTGCCGGCGTATCAAAATACAGTACCAGCGGTTTGCCGCTGTTGATGTCACGCCCTTCAGGATAACCTGCCTCTGCCAGCAATCTTTTGGCTACCTCAAGCGGTTTGCGCACAGCGCCCTGCGGAGTCCAGTCATAGACATGCAAATTGATACCGGCCTCACCTTCTTCGTAACCGAAAATACCGGGGGGGATAGCTCCCTGCGCCGGTATGCCTCGGCCATTGAGGAAAATAGAAATATTTTCTTCAATATTAATGGCTATAGATAAAGCCAGTCGCAACTTTCTCGCTGCTTCCGTATTTCCTCCAACAACCGGATCAAGCATATTAAAACCGGTGTAGAAAATAGAGGTTGATACCGCGGTACTTAAATCGATGCCCTGTGTGAGCATACTGTCGGTCAGGCTAACCTCACCCGAGTTACCGATATTGATGGCCTGGTCAAAACTGTCGGATGAAATACCCGAAGTGTCATAGTATCCCTGCAGGAACTTGTTCCAGTACGGAATTGTTTCCTTTTCCAGGCTAAACACCACCTTGTCGATAAACGGCACGGGTTTGCCGGCATCATCCAGCAAACCGGCTTCGCGGTCGCCGGGCATGCCTTCTGACGGGTAGACTTCGCCATGGAAATTCGGATTGGTTTCCAGAACCATCTGGCGGTTCGGGTTGTTGACAGTCAGCATATAGGGGCCAGTGCCAACCGGATACCAGTCGAGCGTAATGTTGCGTTGCTGCATGCCGGCTTGTGAATAGAAACGATCAGCCGCGTGCCGCCCCGGCGCAAAAAACGGCATCGCCAGCCAGTAAAGCAGTTGTGGATACTTGCCGTGAATTTTTATGCGATACCGGTAGCGGTCAATAACCTCGACTCCCTCAAGCGGGAATTTATCAAGATCCAGAAAAGCGCCGTCACCCTCATCTGCTATTGTTTTTTCATGCGCACTGGCAAGCGTCCTGGAATAATCTTCCAGACCGACAATATATTCACTCATCAGTCCCAGTATGGGTGAATGTATTTGCGGATGAGCCAGCCGCTTTATCTGGTAGATATAGTCATTTGCCACCAGTTCACGACTGCCGGTTTCTTTAAAATCACCGAGCACATGAATGGACGCCAGCTCCTCTGCATCCAGTTGCCGGTAACGCAGCTTACCCTGTTGATCACGTGCAAAGGCCGGATGTGGCTGGTACATGATGCCCGGCCTGATGGTAATGTCGTAAACACTGAAAGCAATTTCATCTGCATCGACCGCAGCCGGCAGCTGCTGGCCGCTACTATCCAGATACCTGGGCGCAGGCACTGCCTCTGCAGTTAACGGTATCAGTTCATACGGGCGTTTCAGGTAGTCATACTGAAGCGGAGGTTCGTATATTTGACCGGTAAAGGTAACTTCGTTGGAGCTGTAGGATCGTGCCGGGTCCAGATGCTTGGGGCGCTCCTGAAACAGAGAGTAGAGAATATTCCTGTCTGCGTCCTCTGCGGGATAGGGACGGTTCCAGGGCCGGTCATCACAGGCCGACAGTACAATACAGGCGACAACGATAGCGTGCCGAAGCACACCGGCAAGAGGCATTAGCATGGTCAGTGTAGTGGAGCTGTTAGCGAGCGCATGGACGACTATTATAATGATGTGCGCGCCGGTATTCATAGCCTTGAACCCCTTCACGTCACCGTCATTTTCCGGTACCGTAGCGGCACTGCCCCGGTGTACTGTTTACCGGGAAAACAACCACACTTCAGCCAAAACAAGGTACACCTATGGGATTCTTGAACGGAAAACGCGCCCTGATCGTTGGACTTGCCAGCAATCGCTCAATTGCCTGGGGAATCGCAGAAGCCATGCAACGGGAAGGTGCCGAACTGGCATTTAGCTACCCGAATGAGAAACTCGGCGCTCGCGTCACGAAAATGGCTAAGGAATGTAATTCCGGGATCGTACTGCCCTGTGACGTCAGCAGCGACGAACAGATCGAAAATCTGTTCACCGAGCTCGGAAAGCACTGGGACGGCCTGGATATTCTGGTTCATTCAGTCGCCTTCGCACCGGGAGACCAGCTTGCCGGAGACTACCTGGAATGCGTAACCCGCGAAGGCTTCGCCATTGCGCATGACATTAGTTCCTACAGTTTTGCCGCACTGGCCAAGGCTGCATATCCGATGATGGAAGGCCGTAACGGTGCATTATTGACCATGAGCTACCTGGGTGCTGTTCAGACGGTTCCCAATTACAACGTCATGGGTGTCGCCAAGGCCAGTCTTGAAGCGAATGTACGTTACCTGGCGCAGAGCCTGGGGCCTAAAGGTATCCGGGTCAACGCGGTTTCAGCCGGCCCAATTAGAACCCTGGCCGCTGCAGGCATCAGTAACTTTCGTAAAATGCTGGATGTGTTTGCAAGTACCGCGCCCCTGGGCCGGAATGTCACTATTGAAGATGTCGGTAACGCTTCGGCCTTTCTGTGTTCCGATCTTGCTTCCGGTATAACCGGTGAAATCACCTACGTAGATGGTGGCTATAACACCGTTGGCATGTCACCGCTTGAGTAACGGGTCTTCGGACTGGCCACGACCAGAATCAAGAATACCGCTTTCACCCTCCAGGCGGCCAATCAGCACCGCGCCGCAGGAGTCACCAAATACATTAACGCTGGTCCTGCACATATCCAGTACGCGATCAACAGCCAGAATCAGCCCTACCGCCTCAATGGGCAGCCCGATTGCGGTAAGAATAATGGTGATGGCAACCAGACTGGCCGCCGGTATACCTGCCACACCGATTGATGTCAGCAAGGCAACCAGCACCACCGTGAACTGTGTTGCAAAATTGAGTTCAATGCCATAGGCCTGCGCGATAAACATGGCGGCTACACATTCATACAACGCTGTACCGTCCATGTTAACAGTGGCCCCCAGCGGCAACACAAAACTGGTTGTCTTGTTCGACACGCCTGCACGCCTCTCTACGCAATCCATGGTGATTGGCAAGGTGGCTGATGAAGATGCAGTTGAAAATGCAGTTAACATGGCCGGTGACATGGCTTGAAAATGGCGCAACGGGCTTACCCGGCCAATCACCCGCAGCATCAGGGGCAACACTATCAGTACATGAATTGCCAGTGCGCCAAGCACGGTAAAGAAAAACATCAATAACGGCTCGAACGCGGCAAAGCCGGTGGTAGCAACCACCTTGGCCACCAGAGCAAACACGCCTATTGGCGCGAACAACATCACCCAGTCCGTGATCTTCATCATGACGGCAAAAACACCTTGCCAGAAATCTTTCAGGACTGCTGCAGGCGAGCCATCGATACGCGTCATGAAGTAACCGAACAACAGGCTGAAGAAAATCAGCCCGAGCATTTTTCCCTCTGCCGCTGCTGCAACAATATTCGCTGGCACCATGCGGATAAAGATGTCAACGACATCTCCCGCTCCGCGCCCCTGTACGCGCTCGGCAATAGTTGCGGTGTCCGCCTCATCCGAGAAGCTGACAACTTCTTTTGCAGGTTCGCCATTCACTATGCCGGGTGAGACCAGATTGACCATGGTGAGCCCGATCAAAATAGCCAGTAACGATGTAGTCAGGTAATAAAGCAGGGTCTTGCCGCCAAGCCGTCCCAACGCCCCTCCATCACTGATACCGGCGATACCGGTAATAATCGAGGACATGATGAGGGGGACAATCAGCATCTTCAGGGCATTCATAAAGAGCGCCCCCAGAAAGCTGTAGATGTCGAGAAAACGAACGCCAAACAAAGAGGCTTGTTCACCTGAAAGCCAGCCGGCCAGTACCGCCAGAATCAGCGCGAACAGAATCTGCCAGTGAAGCTTTAGTGTGATTATGTTTCTTGCAAAGGCCACGACAGGGCTACTTACTACTCTGCCTGATCGGGTATTTCAATAGATGCCTGTGCCTTGAGAGTACTCATGACAGCTGCCAGTTCCGCTACACCCAGCAGTCTATTGAGATTGCCCCAGAGTTGCTTCTGCGCTACCGGTGGCAAGCTGGAAAAATCTCCTGCTTTTACTTCTTCCAGTGCAATGATGACATAATCACCGGCAGCGGTTAGCACGCCTTCATGGACTGGTTTGTCGGCTACCGGCGCAGCAGCCGCAAAAGCTGCAGCAATAACCTCGGCACCCGGCTCTGCTGCAACGCGGGTGATACTTTCTGTTTCCTGCACTTGCAGTGATTCAGCAGTGGCTATTGTATCGAGATCAGTTACGCTGCTCCGTAAATCTGCAAGGTATTGTTCGCCTTTTGCTTGAGCCTGCGCACGGCTTTTTTCCGCTACCGTTATCTGTCTTATTTGTTCTTTTACTGTTTCAATCGGTTTTTGTGCTGATTCCTGTCGTTCAAGCACGCGTATGACGACAACATGATCAGGTCCGATCTCAATGGCTGCGCTGTTATTGCCATTATCCAGCACGTCCTCGCTAAAGAGTGCCTCACGAACATTGGCATGTTGTGCAACGCCGCTACCGTCAGACATGCTGACCCAGTCGGTTTCCTGAATAGCAATCCCAAGTTCTTCTGCGGCACCCTGCAGGGTATCCGGTTGTTCAAAAGCCGTGTTAGACAGCACTTCTGACTTCTCGTAGAACAAATCAGCGCGCTCTGTACTCAGCAGCTGGTCAGCAAGCTCTTCACGCACCTCGTCCAGCGGAGTGACCACCTCCGGCGTGATCTCGATAACCTCGATAATGTGCAAACCAAATGGTGATTTTACCGGCTTGCTGACCTCACCGGACTGCAGTTCAAAAGCAGCCTTCTCAAATTCAGGGGTCATAAGACCGCGCCCGAAGGTACCCAGGTCACCGCCATTGGCAGCAGAACCAGGGTCGTCAGACAGCTCTTTTGCCAGCACTGCAAAATCTTCACCGTTATCCAGACGTGCAACGATGTCATTTGCCTTTTCCATGGCGGCAGTATCCGCTTCCTCATCAGCATCCGGGGCCAGCCTGACAAGTATGTGGCGGGCATGACGCTCCTCCGGAGTGACATATTTTGCAGCCTGCTCCTCGTACAGCAACTGCAAGGCTTCATCGCTAACTTCCACACCCGTATCGAGCGTGGCTACATCCAGTTCAAGGTACTGGGCACGCACCCTTTGCGGCGTCATGAATGCATCTGCGTGCGTATCGTAGTAGCTCTGTATGTCCTCATCACTGACGGAGACCTGCTCTGTAAACCCTGACAACGGCAGCAGCAGATATTTGAAGCGTCGTTGCTGCCCTTCAAGTACATACGCCTGAGCAAGGTTGTCATCTGGTGCAGCAGCGGTGGCGCTGACACCGACTGTAAACTGGCCAGCAATGATGTCTTCTTTCAGGCTGTTTTCGAAGCCTGCCGGGCGAATACCCTGATATCCGAGAACCTGTTCGTACCTGTCTTTTGAGAAAACACCATCTTCCTTAAAGGCATCAACAGCATTTATGCTAAGTGCAATCTGTTCGTTGCTTGCAGCAAA
This sequence comes from Gammaproteobacteria bacterium, assembly GCA_029859555.1. GTDB lineage: Bacteria > Pseudomonadota > Gammaproteobacteria > UBA9214 > UBA9214 > UBA9214. The sequence continues at coordinate 6,768 of JAOUCV010000015.1, read as the reverse complement.
ACCCTCGGAGTCTGCGGCCTGGATCAGCAGTGTCTGGTTAATCAATTGCTGCAATGCACTGGCTTTCAGCATATTTTCATCAAGCATTGCCGGATCAAATGATTCTCCCAGCTGTTGTTCCATTTTCCTGCGCAGCTGGTCGTAGGCTTGCTGATGCTGTGCCGCGCTAATCTCCTGGCCATTAACAACGGCTGCGAAACTGGATACATCATCTTGCAGATAGGAATTCAGCCCGAAGAATGCAAACGCAACAAACAGAATGCCGAGTATCACCCAGCCTAAAAACCCCATTATGCGTTCTCGTATTGCCAGCAGCATTGTCTGTCTCTCTGGAAAAAGTTCGTTGTAGAATGTAGTTCAGATAGTATTGTCAGCTAGTAATAACAAAGAAAGGGCACCCCGAGAGGCGCCCTTCGATTGTCAAGATGGCGGAGTGGACGGGACTCGAACCCGCGACCCCCGGCGTGACAGGCCGGTATTCTAACCAGCTGAACTACCACTCCTATTCCTGGTGGGTGCTGAGGGGATCGAACCCCCGACATTCGCCTTGTAAGGGCGACGCTCTACCAGCTGAGCTAAGCACCCGAAGGCGCGCTAGTTTACGGCATCCTTGAATGCTTTGCCAGCCTTGAAGCCCGGAGAATTTGACGCCTTGATCTGAATGACTTCACCTGTTTGAGGATTACGACCGGAGCGTGCTGCTCTTGCACGAACGGAAAAGGTTCCAAAGCCCGTCAGGGCTACCTGGTCGCCACTACCCAGGGCTTTAACGATACTATCCAGCAGCGATTCCGTCGCATTGGTTGCGTCAGCCTTGGAGAGGCCGGCCCCTTCGGCCACTGCGTCAATCAGTTCAGATTTGTTCATATAGTCATCCTCGGACAGTTATATTTAATATTAAGAAACGCCACTTGTCGCTGCCTGCAAACGCCTCCATGGAGACATCCAGAACCGACCAGCGGGTATTAAAGCACAGTTACAGTACGCAAAAAACCCGTCCGGGCCCTATTTTGCATCAGGGTCCGGACGGGCTTATCAGATTGCTGCTAAATGTCAGTGAGCGGTCAGCGGGTTTTCCTTGCCCTTCCCCTTTGCCTTGGCGACCTTTCTGGGGCCTTCTTTGGCAGGAACTTCCTTGAGCGGTGTCGGCTGATGTGTCAGGGCAACCTCCAGCACCTCGTCGATCCACCTGACCGGACGTATATCAAGCTTGTCCGTTACGTTCTTCGGTATTTCAACAAGGTCTTTCTTGTTTTCCTCAGGAATCAGTACGATAGAGACCCCGCCACGGTGGGCAGCAAGCAGTTTTTCTTTCAGTCCGCCGATCGGGAGTACCTCACCACGCAGCGTGATCTCGCCCGTCATGGCGACGTCAGCACGTACCGGGATATTGGTCAGCGCCGAGACAAGCGCGGTACACATCCCGACACCCGCACTCGGCCCGTCCTTCGGAGTAGCTCCCTCAGGGACATGGATATGAATATCATATTTCTGGTAAAACTCGGCATCGATACCCAGTGTCGCCGAACGACTCCGTACAACCGTCATGGCAGCATGGATAGACTCCTGCATGACCTCACCGAGTTGGCCGGTATGTATCATTTTGCCCTTGCCAGTCACCATGGTTGACTCAATCGTTAGCAATTCACCGCCCACCTCTGTCCAGGCAAGACCGGTAACCTGACCAACCTGATCATTTTCCTCGGCACGTCCATAGCGAAAGCGTTTCACTCCGAGATATTTCTCGAGATTCCTTGGAGTGACTGAAATCTTCTTGCCTTCCTTGTTCAATACCAGTTCTTTGACAACCTTCCGGCATATCTTGGAGATTTCGCGCTCCAGGTTACGTACCCCCGCTTCACGCGTGTAGTAACGCACAACATCACGTATAGCATTTTCACTGATGGAGATTTCGTTCTCTTTCAGACCACTGAGCTCAATCTGCTTTTTCAGCAGATAGCGCATGGCGATATTGATCTTTTCATCTTCGGTGTAACCCGGTATGCGAATGACTTCCATGCGATCCAGCAGTGGTGCCGGAATATTCATGGTATTGGCGGTTGCCACAAACATGACATCTGACAGGTCAAAATCCACTTCCAGGTAATGATCACCAAAAGTGTTGTTCTGCTCCGGGTCCAGCACCTCAAGCAAAGCCGAGGAAGGATCGCCGCGGAAATCCATGGACATCTTGTCCATTTCGTCCAGCAGGAACAATGGATTTCTGGCAGACAACTTTGACAGGTTCTGGATGATCTTGCCGGGCAAGGAACCAATGTAGGTACGGCGATGACCACGAATTTCAGCTTCATCACGCACACCACCCAGCGACATGCGGGTAAACTTGCGACCGGTAGCACGCGCAATAGAACGCCCCAGCGAGGTCTTGCCGACGCCAGGAGGACCTACCAGGCACAGGATTGGACCCTTGAGCTTTTTAACTCGCTGCTGAACAGCCAGATACTCCAGGATTCTTTCCTTGACCTTTTCAAGTCCAAAATGATCTTCTTCAAGAACTGCTTCTGCTGCCGCCAGATCGTTGCGGATCTTGCTGCGTTTCTTCCAGGGCACACTGACAAGCCAGTCGATATAGTTGCGTACCACCGTTGCCTCTGCGGACATCGGTGACATCATCTTTAGTTTGTTAAGTTCTGAAGTCGCCTTTTCAAGCGCTTCCTTGCTCATGCCGGCTTTCTTGATCTTCTGTTCAAGTTCTTCCAGCTCATTGGGCACATCGTCCATGTCACCCAGTTCTTTCTGGATGGCTTTCATCTGCTCATTCAGATAGTACTCACGCTGGCTCTTCTCCATCTGCTGTTTGACTCGACCGCGTATGCGTTTTTCAATCTGCATAATATCGATCTCACCCTCAATCAGAACCATCAGGCGTTCGATGCGCGGGGTGCAGCCTTCAATCTCAAGTATCTTCTGCTTTTCTTCCAGCTTCAGGGACATGTGCGCTGCGATCGTATCTGCAAGGCGACCGGGCTCCTCAATGCCTGAAAGAGATGTCAGTATTTCCGGCGGGACTTTCTTGTTCAGTTTGACATACTGGTCAAACAGCGCCAGCAGCGAGCGGGTCTGTATTTCAAGTTCCTTGTTATCCGCATCTTCTTCCTGCAGCAGCACGTCGAGGTGAGCCGTGAAGAAGTTGTCAGTATTTTCATAACCGGTTATGCGCACACGTTCTGCGCCCTCAACGAGGACCTTGACGGTGCCATCAGGAAGCTTCAGCAACTGCAGGATGGTCGACAATGTTCCGATTTCGTAGATGTCGTCGACTGAGGGGTCATCAACCTCGGCATTCTTCTGGGCAACCAGCAGGATCTTTTTATCTTCCTGCATGGCTGTATCCAGAGCGTTGATCGATTTTTCACGACCAACAAAAAGCGGTATCACCATGTGGGGATAAACTACGACATCCCTGAGCGGTAATACCGGTATCGCGTTTGTGGCTTGATCTGTCATAACAGTGCCCATCCATTCCTGATTAAGTCGATTTGTTCCGGGTAGCTGCTTGTAAACCATCGTGATACAGGTTTACCCGGATACTTCCTGTCGATTATGTGGTTGTCTGAACCGTAATCACGAATCTATTACATGGGGATTGATTACAGTACTTCAACCATTTTTTTGACAGGTATTAAACTTACAGCAAGGAATATGCCAGCCAGGCTAAAAAGACCACTATATTTCTAAGTTGTTAATTATAATATAGATTTATATTTTATTCAGAAGCAGCGATGGCTTCCGGAGCGTCAAAAATCATGTATGGCTTGGTTTCACCGCCAATAACATTCTCATCTATAACCACTTTACTGACGCCTTCCATCGAAGGCAGGTCGTACATGGTATCCAGCAGAATCTGCTCCATGATGGTGCGCAAGCCGCGTGCACCGGTTTTGCGCTCCATTGCCTTTTTGGCGACGGCACGCAGGGCATCATCCCTGAATTCAATCTCGCAGCCTTCCATATCAAACAACTTCTCATACTGCTTGGTGAGGGCATTCTTTGGTTCAGTCAGAATCTGAATCAGCGCATCCTCATCCAGTTCTTCCAGCGTTGCGACTACCGGCAGGCGTCCGACGAATTCCGGAATCAAACCGTACTTGATGAGGTCTTGCGGCTCTACATCGAAAAGCACTTCACCAAGATTGCTATCTTCATCCTTGCTCTTTATTTCAGCCGAGAAACCAATGCCGCCTTTTTCCGAACGACTGCGAATGATCTTGTCCAGACCTGCAAAGGCACCACCTACGATAAACAGGATGTTGGCGGTATCAACCTGCAAAAACTCCTGCTGCGGGTGTTTGCGTCCACCCTGGGGAGGAACAGAAGCGACCGTGCCCTCGATCAACTTGAGGAGCGCCTGCTGTACGCCCTCACCGGACACATCCCGCGTAATGGACGGGTTATCTGATTTTCGGGATATTTTGTCTATTTCATCGATATAGACTATACCGGTCTGAGCCTTGTCGACGTCATAATCACACTTTTGCAGCAGCTTCTGGATGATATTTTCGACGTCTTCACCGACGTAACCGGCTTCTGTGAGCGTAGTTGCATCTGCGATAGTAAAGGGCACATCAAGGAAACGTGCCAGCGTTTCGGCCAGCAGGGTCTTGCCTGAACCGGTAGGTCCAATCAGCAGGATATTGCTTTTGGACAGCTCAATATCATCTTTCTTGGTTTGTGCTTCAAGGCGCTTGTAGTGATTGTATACCGCCACAGACAGCACCTTTTTGGCGCGGATCTGGCCAATGACGTATTCGTTAAGGACTTCGTTTATTTCCTGGGGTTTTGGCAGCTTTTCACCGCCACTGGCGGTTTTTTCCTGCATCTCTTCACGAATGATATCGTTACAGAGTTCAACGCACTCATCACAAACAAAGACAGAAGGTCCGGCAATCAACTTCCGGACTTCGTGCTGGCTTTTGCCGCAGAATGAGCAGTAGAGCAATTTTCCGTCTTCGCCCTTTCCGTTACGTTCGTTGCTCATGTTGTATCCTCGTGAATTGTCATCACAACCCGTTCCTTTCTGTTTTTACCATTATTAGTTATTATAAATCAACCCCTTCTATACTAAGGCGGTTTGGATGGCCGTTCAGGCCGTAAATCACGGGCTTGTGCTTAACTGAAATCCAGGCCGTCGCCTTCGTCCTGACGCTGGTCAATGATTTCATCAATCAGGCCATAGGTTTTGGCCTCTTCTGCACCCATGAAATTATCCCGCTCGGTATCACGCTGAATTGTTTCCAGTGACTGTCCGGTATGGCTTGCAAGAATAAGATTGAGCTTTTCACGAATCAGGAGAATTTCCCGGGCATGAATATCGATATCCGTTGCCTGTCCCTGAAAGCCACCCAGCGGTTGATGGATCATCACGCGTGAGTGCGGCAGACAGATTCGCTTGCCCTTTGCACCACCGGCGAGCAGCAGCGCACCCATGCTGGCTGCCTGGCCAACACACATGGTGCTGACGTCTGCCTTGATGAACTGCATGGTGTCGTAAATCGCAAGCCCGGCTGTCACTGAACCACCCGGTGAATTGATATAGAGATGAATATCCTTGTCCGGATTTTCCGACTCGAGGAACAACAGCTGCGCAACAATGACGTTTGCCATGTAATCCTCAACTGGTCCTACCATGAATACCACACGCTCCTTGAGCAGGCGTGAGTAAATATCGTAAGAACGTTCACCTCTGGATGTCTGTTCAATGACGATGGGCACGAGGTTCAGTGCCTGGGTATCTTGTGCTCCATACATAGGATTGTTATCGGTCATTCACTAGGTTCCTTGAGACTGTTTGGCTTCTTCAACAAGTGCACTAAACGTGGTTTTCACCTCTTTCACTTCCACACCGCTATGCTCGACAACCCAGTCAACAACCTGTTCCTCAATCACAGCCGACTGGACACCCGACAGCATTTCCTGGTTGCCGTAATACCACTGCACCACTTCTTCCGGTTTTTCATATGAAGAGGCAATCGTTTCAACCATTTGCCGGACACGGTCAGGGTCAATCTGGATCTGATTATGCTTGGCAATTTCCGAGACGATCACACCAAGTTTAACTCGCCGTTCAGCCTTGGCTTCGATCTCCGAGGCATCTTCCGCTACGCCACTATCTTCCTTTCTTGCACGCAACTGCTGAATCTCACCATCAACCAGGGTGACGGGCACTTCAACCGGATTGGCATCCATCAAGCCGGTAAAAACCTGTTCTTTCAGCTTGGAAGCAACCAGTCCCTTCAATTCGCGACTCATATTCTCGCGAATTTCGTTCTTGAGCCCTTCAAGACCACCTTCTTCAATTCCGAATGCCTGTGCAAAATCATCATTGAGTGCAGGCAACTCTATTTCAGAAACGACATGTACCTTGACGTTAAAAATGGCTGCTTTACCTGCCACATCAGCGGCCGGATAATTATCAGGGAAAGTGATATCGAGCGTTTTCTCATCACCCGCAGAAACTCCAGTCAACTGTTCTTCAAATCCGGGAACCATGATGCCGGAACCAAGTACCACAGGCACCTTTTCACCTTTGTTGCCGGTAAAAGGCTGACCATCAACACTGCCTTCAAAATCGACCGTCACCTGGTCATCTGCCTGCGAGGCCCGTTCAACAGCATTCCAGCTGCCGCGCTGACTGCGCAGGTTTTCAAGCATGCCAGCCACGTCATCTTCGGTGATTTCCACCAATGGTTTAGAAACCCCGAAACTGTATTCAATATTGCCGGACAGCTCCGGAAAAACTTCAAAGGT
>JAOUCV010000014.1 GCA_029859555.1 Gammaproteobacteria bacterium | reverse complement strand
TCCGATCTATACTGGCGACCGGCCCGAACAGTTCTTCTGTGTAGGCACAGACACCCGGTTTGACATGATCAATTATCGAGGCCTGGTAGTAAGCACCGCTTCCACCCTCGTGATTACAGCCGGTAACGGCGACGGCTCCCTGCGAAAGACTTTCCACGACCTGCTCATGCAGTTCGTCGCGCAGGTCAAAGCGTGCCATCGGTCCCAGCTGCGTGGCATCATCCAGCGGATCGCCACTGCGAAGCCCCTCCACCGCCACCTTGAAACGCGCGACAAAGGCCTCGGCGACCGCCTCCACCACGATAAAACGCTTGGCCGCAATACAGCTCTGACCGGTATTCATGAATCGTGACAGCAGCGCCTGCGCGACGGTCCAGTCCAGGTCCGCATCCTCCAGCACAATAAAAGGATCAGAACCACCCAACTCAAGTAACGACTTCTTGATCTGGGCACCCGCCGTCGCAGCGACCTGACGACCCGCCGGCTCGCTACCCGTCAGGGTCACGGCCTGTACCCGTGAATCCTGGATGACAGCCTCCACCTGTGATGACGGAATCATCAGGGTACGAAACACGCCGGCCGGGAAACCGGCCTCGACAAACACGGATTCCACCGCCAGCGCGCACTGCGGCACGTTGGAGGCATGCTTCAGCAGACCGGTATTACCGGCAATCAGCGCCGGTGCTGCAAAACGAAACACCTGCCAGAACGGGAAATTCCACGGCATCACTGCCAGCACCGTCCCCAGCGGCTGGTAAGTCACCAGGCTGCGAGCGGCATCCGAGTCGATTTCCTCATCCGCCAGAAACGCCGGCCCCCCGGCCGCGTAATACTCGCAACCGAGAGCACATTTTTCGATTTCAGCACGCGCCTCGCTGATCGGCTTGCCCATTTCCAGCGTCATCAGGCGCGCCAGCTCCTCTACACGCGCCCGCAATACCTTCGCGGCCTGCCGCATCAGCTGACAACGCTCCGCAACCGGCTGCTGGCGCCAGCGTGGTGCCGCCTGCGCTGCCTGCTGCAAGGCCGTTTCAAGTTCGCCGACCGTAAACGCGGCAATTCCTCTTATCAATTCGCCATTGGCCGGGTTAACAGATTTAAAGTCCATGTAAAATTCCTTCCAGTCAGGTTTTCTGTAACTATAGCGGACTATGCGACAAACTATCAGACTGTTCATCTGCTGCACCTGCCTGCTCGCCACTGTGGCAGGCGCTGCCAGCTTCAGCAGCAGCGACCCCTACCGCAAGCAACGCGCCCTGTTCATGAAGGCCGACAAGGCACTCGAGAAAAACCGGCTCGATGATTACCGGCAACTGCAACAACAACTGACTGACTACCCGCTTTACCCGTACCTGCAATACCGGGAATTGCGCCGCCGACTGTCGCTGGCAAAACATGAGGAAATAGCGGGCTTTATTGCACACAACATGGACAATCCGCTGGGCCGGCGCATGCGCCAGGCGTGGCTGTATACACTGGTAAAACAACGTGACTGGACGCAGTTCCTGAAAACCTGGGGCGGCAATCAACCGGTCAAACTGCAATGCTACAAGTTACAGGCCCAGATCAAGACCGGGCAAACAGAAGGCCTGGTTGAACACGGCCTGAAGCTGTGGCTGGTGGGCAAATCGCAGGAAAAGGCCTGTGACCCGGTATTTGAATACCTTGAAGTCCACCACCGCATCACCCGTGACCTGATAATGCAGCGTATCCGCCTCGCCATGTACAGCGGCAATCCCGGTCTGGCCGGCTGGCTGGCAAAGCGCCTGCCCGAGAAGGATGCTGCCTGGGTTGACCTGTGGCGCGAGGCGCGTGTGCAGCCGGCAAAGACACTGAAATCCACGGCGTTGAACAAGGATACCCCGGCTTCACGCGAGATCATCCTCTACAGCATCCGCCGTATTGCCCGCAGCGATGCGGACCAGGCCTACAAAAAATGGGCGCAACTGAAACCGCGCTATCGGTTCAGCGACGAGGAAATCGGCCAGCTGGAAAAAAAGATGGCGATGTCGGCCAACTGGCAAAAGAATCCGCGCGCGCATGAATGGCTGGCTGCCGTACCGGATGCGGCCGCCGACAGCAGCGTACGCGAATGGCGGGTACGCACGGCCATTGCAAACAAGGACTGGGAGTCCGTGTACACGCACGCCACGGCACTGCTTGACGACACGGACAACAAGAATGAATGGCAATACTGGCAAGCCGTGGCGCTGAAAAAAACCGCGCAACCGGTACCGGCTGAAAATATTTTTTCACTGCTTGCCAGCCAGCGTGACTACCACGGTTTTCTGGCTGCAGACATCCTCAAACAGCCCTACCAAATGGGCAACAAACCGCTGCAGCGTGACACTGCTGCGCTTGACAGCCTGGAGAGACAACCCGGCATCGTGCGGGCACACGAGTTATTCCGTGCCGGAAAATTTCTCGATGCACGCCGCGAGTGGGCTAATGCAACCCGGAATTTTTCCAAGGAAGAACTGAAACTCGCAGCTATACTGGCAGACCAGTGGGGCTGGCATGACCGCGCCATACTGACGGTCGCCAGTGCGAAAGACTACAGTGATCTGAAACTGCGTTTTCCGGTGGACTACGAAAACAACATCAACAGTGCCGCACTCGACCGGCAATTGCACCCTACCCATGTATACGCTGTGATTCGGCAGGAAAGTGCCTTCAACAAGGATGCCCTGTCGCCGGCCGGTGCCATGGGCCTGATGCAGTTAATGCCGAAAACCGGACGTGCAACCGCAAAAAAATATAATATCCCGCTGGGTAACACGCGCCTGCTGTACCAGTCTGACAAGAACATCGCCATTGGCTCGGCCTACCTGCAGCAGGTCATGGAGCAGTACGATAACAACGTCATCCTTGCGTCTGCGGCCTATAATGCCGGGCCACACCGGGTTGATCGCTGGCTGCCGGATAACGAAGCGCAACCGGCTGACAGCTGGATTGCACGGATCCCCTATCGGGAGACACGAAAGTATGTACAGCGCATACTCGCCTATATCGCCATTTATGACTGGCGCCTGGATCAACCGGTAACGCCGCTGCACAAGCATATGCCGGTGGTATTGCCGTCAGGATCCTATTCAGGCACCAAATAACACTTAACCATTAAATACAGGTCACACACATGCATCAGGAAACAGTCTGCATTACCGGCGGCACCGGTTTCGTCGGACAACATCTTTCAAACCGGCTGACAAAACAGGGTTACAAGGTCCGCATCCTGACACGCCGCCGCGAGCGTCACCGCAAGCTGCTGGTCAACCCGGGCATCTCGCTGATTGAAGCCGACGTACACAATATCGACCAGTTACGCCGGCAGTTTCAGGATGTCGATACCATCATAAACCTGGTGGGCATCCTTAATGAAAACGGCAAAAAAGGCACTGGCTTCACGCGCGTGCATGTGGAGTTGCCGGAAAAAATCGTGTTTGCCGCCAGGGCCTGCGGCGTCACGCGGCTGCTGCAGATGAGTGCCTTGAATGCAAATGCACAGGAACCGCATAGCCTGTACCTGAAAACCCGCGGTGAAGGCGAGGACCTGGTACATGCGGCTGCCGACAGCGACATGGTCGTCACCAGCTTTCGTCCCTCGGTGATCTTCGGTCCCGGAGACAGCTTTTTTAACCGCTTCGCCGGCTTGCTGAAAATGGCCGGGCCGGCCTTTCCGCTCGCCTGCCCGCAGAGCCGCTTTGCGCCAGTGTGTGTCACTGACGTGGTCGAGGCCATCTGCCGTTCCATGGGTGATGCCACCGCTGGTGAACGTCTGCAGCTGTGCGGCCCTGAAAGCTTCACACTCGCCGAACTGGTGAGCTACACGCGAGACCAGCTGCAACTGAAAACCTGCATTATCGGCCTGAATGACCGCCTCTCACGGCTGCAGGCCAGGATGCTCGGACTGTTACCGGGAAAACCGTTTACGCTGGATAACTATTACTCCTTACAACACGACAGTGTCTGCACTGACAATGCCCTGCCAACGCTGGGCATCAAGCCAACCCCGGTTGCGGCCGTGGTACCGGGCTGCCTCGCCGGTAACAATGCGCGCGGCCACTATCCGGAATTTCGCCGCCAGTCGCGGCGCAACTGAGAAACAACCGGAACCGGCATGGAAACCTACCTGGTCGGTGGTGCGGTGCGTGACAAGCTGCTGGGACTCCCCGTCAGGGAACGTGACTGGGTGGTGGTCGGCAGCACGGCAGAGGCCATGCTGGCGCTCGGCTATCAGCCGGTGGGCAAGGATTTCCCGGTGTTCCTGCATCCGCAGACAAAGGAAGAATACGCACTGGCACGTACCGAACGCAAAACCGGCCCGGGCTACACCGGCTTTGAGACCAGTGCCGGTCCCGGTATTACGCTGGAACAGGATCTGCTGCGCCGTGACCTGACCATCAATGCCATGGCCGAAACGGCCGACGGTAAACTGATCGATCCTTACGGCGGCAAAGAAGACCTGGACAACGGCCTGCTGCGACACGTCTCACCCGCGTTTGCCGAAGACCCGGTGCGCATCCTGCGCATCGCGCGCTTTGCTGCGCGCTTCGCAAAATGGGGCTTTCACGTCTCCCACACCACCAACAAGCTGATGCGCAGCATGGTCAGCAACGGCGAGGTCGACCACCTGGTTCCGGAACGGGTCTGGGCAGAACTGCTGAAGGCGCTGGCAACTGACAATCCAACCCGGTTCTTCAAGGTACTGGCCGCCTGCGGGGCACTGCAGACAGTGTTTCCGGAATGTATGCCGCTGTTAAAGGTCGAGACGGAAAAATCGCATGGCCAGGCTGATATCGAGCTTGCCATACTGCAACAGGCGGTCACACAAAGCGATGACCTTGCCGTTCGCTTTGCCGCACTGATGTGCGATCTTGACCAGGGCACAGCGGCCGGACTCGGTCAGCAAACCCTGGGCGCATTATGCGAGCGTCACCGCGTACCGAATGCCTGCCGCGAACTTGCCGTCATGGCAATACAACAGCGCAAGCAGGCGCAGGCAGCGGACAGCCTGTCTGCCGCACAACTGCTGGAGCTTTTAAATACGCTGGATGCCTTTCGCCGCACGGAGCGTTTCAAGCAGTTCCTGCAAGTGTGCGCAGCAGACATGCAGGCAAACAACGGCGACTATAACAGCGCACGCCTGCAACAGGCACTGGATGTGGCACAGGCTGTGCGTGCCGCAGAGCTGCAGAAACAGGGGCTTGCCGGCAAGGAAATCGGTGCAGCGCTGCAACAAAAACGTATACAGGCAATCGAGAACATCCTCCGCCAGGATTGCCAGGGAAGCTCTGATTAATTCAATGAACCAGCGCAGGGTGCGCATAGCGCAACCTACATACTTATTTTGCCACGGAAGCACACGGAAGAAAAAAACTTGAAATCATTTTTCCGTGTAATTCCGTGTGCTTCCGTGGCGACAATATTTTTCTTTGGGGATCGGGCTACATCACTTCAGTCATCCTCCCGGCGAAACTCCCCTTCCAGGGTGCGGGCCTGACCACTCTCAGGGCTCTTATGAAGAGCGCTACCGGAATGAACCAGTGCAGGGTGCGCCGTGCGCACCCTACAGACATGGCTATACCTGAATACCATGATTTCGTGAGTTGATCAGAGCTCCCCTAGACAAACAGCAACAACAGGAATGCGCCGAGTAACAGCCGATAGAGAACAAACGGCAACATACCGACTTTTTCAATCAGGCGCATGAAGAAGTGAATACTCAGATAGGCGCTCACGGCCGCCACCAGCGTACCCAGCAGCAACGGCCCCCATGCTACCGGCTCTGCCTGATCAATCAGTTTCAGTGCTTCATAGCTACCGGCCATCAGTATCACCGGCACCGACATCAAAAACGAAAAACGGGCAGCGGCAGAACGCGTCAGGCCCAGCGCCAGCGCCGCCGTCATGGTGATACCGGAACGCGAGGTACCGGGTATTAATGCCAGTGCCTGGGCAAATCCAATCCACACGGCATCCATCACCGTCAGGCTGCTTACAGTGCGTGCCTTAGCACCGCGCCAGTCTGAAAATCCCAGCAATACACCAAAGCCAATCGTGGCCGCCGCTATCACCAGCGGCGACCGCAGGCTGGTCTCGATGAAATCATGAAATAACAGGCCGACCACGGCCACCGGTACCGTTCCCAGCACTACCAGCCAGGCCAGTTTCGCATCGGCACTGAAGCGACGCGTAACACAGGACTGCAGCCAGGCGACCAACAGGTTCTTTACATCATGGCGAAAATACGCGACCACGGCTGTCAGCGTACCGAGGTGCACGGCCACATCAAACGCCAGCCCCTGGTCAACCCAGCCCAGCAGGCGCGGCAACAGGATCAGGTGTGCAGAACTCGAGATTGGCAGGAACTCGGTCAGCCCCTGCAGCAGGGCCAGAAACACGGCGTGCAAATAATCCATAACTTTTTCTCTAGAATATCCTGTCTACTGTGAATCGCCTTGCGGCAACATTAAAGACGCGCACGCTGATCCTGCAAACGAAAACCCGGCAGCGGTATGTCAACATCCCGCGTCAGGGCAATACACTTGAAACGCTCACCCATCTCACCCGGTAATAGCAGTGTTTTCGCCTGCTGCGCAGCCTTTAAATACGCCGTGGAATCGGCCGGACCGGCTTGCTGCAACAATTCCTCCAGCCCGCAATCCAGCAGGAACCAGGCCTGTGTTGTATAACCGGCGACCGCCAGACCCGCAGCCACGGCCGCTTCTGCAACCGCGGTAAAATCCACATGCGCCGTAATGTCCTGCAGACCCGGCCACAGCAACGGGTCAGTATGGGCGTGATGCCGATAATGACACATCAGTGTGCCACTGCTGCGCTGCGCATGGAAATATTCGTGTTGCGGGTAACCGTAATCAATTAACAACAGCATCCCCTGTTGCAAACTTTCTGACACCGACCGCATCCAGGGCTGCAGCGAGGTATTGATTTCCGACTCGTAGCCGGCAGCCAGATCAAGCCCGTCGAGGCACCCGGCCAGGCGATCCGGTGTCTCGCTATTGTCAGCCAGCTGCCATACAAAAGCGTCTGCCTCACTACCCACATGAAACAGCGCGGCACGCTCACCGTCCCAGCGAAAGCGCTCAACCGACATGGCGTCCAGCACTTCATTGGCCAGCATAACACCGCGAAAACCGGATGCCGGCAAGCTGTCGATCCAGGCATCCCGCTCCAGCAGCTGCGGCAACTGTTCGCCGATGGCCTGTTGCTGCCGCAGCTTCAGGTCAGCACTGCGCTCCAGAATCAGGTAGCGCGCGGGCAAACAGCCGAGCCTTTCCAGCTCACCCAGCAAGTCAATCGCCAGGCGGCCACTACCGGCACCGAATTCGAGAATCTCAGAACCTTCCATTGAAGTCAGTAGCGGTGCAACGGCTGTTGCCAGCGCGCGCCCGAACAGCGGCGAGATCTCGGGCGCTGTTACAAAGTCACCGCCGGCACCAAACTTGCGCCGCCCGGCACTGTAATAACCCATACCGGGTGCATACAGGCACAGTTCCATAAAACGTGAAAACGGTATAGCGCCAGCAGCGGCCGCAATCTCCTCGCGAATCACACGGGCAAGTTTGGCGCTGAACTCAAGTTCGTGCGCCGAGGGCGCGGGAAGCTCATTCATCATTTTAAGAAAACACGGCAGCTAACACATTACTGTGCGGCAGGTGGCCACTCGACCCGTGCCAGTTGTTGCTGACTGTCATCAAAAGCAGACCACAATTCTGCATAGCTGATTCCACTCACCGGATGACACTCGCTGCCGGCAATTTCTGCCAACGGCCCCAGCACAAAGGCATAACGATCAATATCCGGGCGCGGCAACACCAGCTTGCCGTCCGTCAACACCAGGTCATCGTAAAGCAGCAGGTCCAGGTCCAGTGTACGGGCAGACAGCTGGCCGGTTCGCAAGCGACCGTTGCTGTCTTCTATGGTGTGTAACCTGCCCTGTATGGCCTGCGGCGTTTCAGTGGTGCTGAAACCGACCACCAGGTTGTAAAACGGCGCGCTGTTGAAACCAACAGCATCACTCGCATACACCGATGACAGCTGCAGCTCACCGTAGGCTGCCGTCAGAGCGCGCAACGCCACATCGATATTCTGCTCCCGATCGATGTTACTGCCTATGCTGACATACACATGTGCCATTGCAATTCAGCCGCGCTTGCCGCGTTCGATGACGACGCCCACATCACGGGAGCCACGCACCGCGCCCGGCTTGTGCACCGTTAGTTTCAACCAGGGCACCTCAAATTCTGCCAGCACAATCTCTGCAATTTTTTCTGCCAGCGTTTCCACCAGCTGATATTCACTGTCGCCAACGAAGGCAATCAGGCGCTTGGCAACCGCCTTGTAATTAAGCGTGTCTTCAATCGCATCCGTCTCTGCGGATTTCCGAATATCCGTACCCATCTCCAGGTCGAGGCTGATGGTCTGCTTGACCTTGCGCTCCCAGTCATAGATACCAATGATGGTCTCAATGCGCAGATCGTTTATAAATACGGTGTCCATATACTGTGTCCCTGTTAACGTGCGGCCTCAATATAGAGCCTCACATGGCTGTTGACCAGCACTGTTGCCACGGGCATGGCAAACGCATGCCTTGACCTGCGCTGCGTTAACGATTCCAATGGCAGCATGACTATTGACTACCTGTTGATACCGGCCGGCTACCTGTTTGGCTCTATATCCACCGCCATCATCGTCTGCAAGCTGATGGGGCTGCCGGACCCGCGCACCGAGGGATCAGGCAACCCGGGTGCAACCAACGTAGCGCGCCTGGGCGGAAAAAAAGCCGCGGCACTGACACTGCTCGGCGATATGCTGAAGGGGTTGATACCGGTATTGATTGCCCATGCCATGCAGGCCGCGCCGCTGATACTCGCCGCTACCGCACTGGCCGCGTTCCTCGGTCATCTGTACCCGGTGTTTTTCGGTTTTCGTGGCGGCAAGGGTGTGGCCACGGCACTGGGCGTCATTTACGGCCTGGACTGGCATGTGGGCTTGCTGACAACAGCTATCTGGCTGGCTATGGCGCTGTTGTTCCGTTATTCGTCACTGGCCGCACTGATCGCCATCCTGCTGGCCCCGCTCGGCTTCCTGTGGTTGTGGCCGCAGCCGGCCGTGATTGCCGCCATGGCGATCATGACGGTCATGCTCTACTGGCGTCACCGCAGCAATATCAGCAACCTGTTAAGCGGCAGGGAAGGCAAAATCAGTTTCGGGAAAGGTAAAAAATAAACAACCTGCAAGAGCAGGCATTGCCCGCGAAGGTCGTTTTATACAATGCAATCGCGGACAAGATCTGCTCCTACACTCATAGACCAAGCGCAGCCTTATCAGTTACGAGAATGGTAAAAAAAATAACTTGTAGGAGCGGACCTTGTCCGCGAGAGTTGTTTTTACACCGCGGTCGCGGACAGGGCCCGCTCCTACAGTTCTTTATCAAGCGTCGTTAATTCTTCCAGTGACCAGCGCGGCGTGGCCTTGATACTCAGGCTTTCGTGCTCACCGGCCTGTAACCGCCGATAGCCGGCATAGGCGATCATGGCGCCATTATCAGTACAAAATGCCGGCCGCGGATAACAGACACGCCCGTCCGATGCCTCCATTAATTCGCGCAAGCGCTGTCGCAGGCGCACATTGGCACCAACGCCACCGGCGATCACCAGCGTTTTCAAGCCGGTTGCGGCCAGCGCCCGACGACACTTGATCACCATGGTATCGACCACCGCATCTTCAAAAGCACGAGCGATATCAGCACGGTCCTGATCAGACTGGCCTGAATCCCGCCAGGCATTCATGGCAAAGGTCTTCAGGCCACTGAAGCTGAAATCGAGGCCCGGGCGGTTGGTCATGGGTCGCGGGAAGGTGAAGCGCGCGGGATCGCCCTGCAGCGCCAGAGCCGCCAGCGCCGGGCCGCCGGGATAGGGCAAGCCCAGCAAGCTCGCGGTCTTGTCAAAGGCCTCGCCCACGGCATCATCAATGGAATCGCCCAGTACCCGGTAGTCACCCACCCCGCCTACCTCGACCAGCAGGGAGTGGCCGCCCGAGACCAGTAGCGCCAGAAACGGGAATTCCGGCGGATCAGCCTCCAGCATCGGTGCCAGCAGGTGGCCTTCCATGTGGTGAACAGCGACCGCCGGCACCCCCCAGGTCCATGCCATGCAGCGACCGGCGGTGGCCCCGACCAGCAAGGCCCCCACCAGGCCAGGCCCGGCGGTATAGGCGACACCGGTGATATCATTTTTGTTAATATTCGATATATCAATCGCTTGAGTAATAATCGGCAACAGCTTGCGGACGTGATCCCGGGACGCCAGCTCCGGTACCACGCCGCCGTATTTGGCGTGCAGCCCGACCTGGCTATACAGCGCATCGCCCAGCAGACCGCGCTCGCTGTCATAGACAGCAACCCCGGTTTCATCACAGGAAGTCTCGATACCCAGTACAATCATGGCCTGTATGGTAACCCCCGGCGCTTGTTACACAAGGAAATTTTGCCTTTTCCCGCCGAGATGTATAGAATGCGCAGCCCGATTAACAGTGCTGTATTAGCTGGAATTTGTATGCCAAATGTACGTGTAAAAGATAACGAACCCTTCGAAATCGCCATTCGTCGCTTCAAGCGCGCCTGTGAAAAAGCCGGCATCCTCGCTGAAGTACGCCGTCGCGAGTTTTATGAAAAACCCACGCAGGAACGCAAACGCAAAATGGCAGCAGCGGTAAAACGCTCGCAGAAAAAAGTTTCTCGCGAACTTGCGCGCCGCGTCCGCATGTATTGACACCAGGCTGTACTGAACGGATGTCACTCAAGGACCGCATCACCGACGATGTCAAAGATGCCATGCGGGCCAAGGACAAGCCACGTCTTGCAACCCTGCGGCTGATCACCGCCGCCATCAAGCAACAGGAAGTCGACGAGCGTATCGAGCTGGATGATACGCAGCTGCTGTCGCTGCTCGACAAGATGTGCAAGCAACGACGCGAGTCCATCAGCCAGTTTGAAAAAGCCGCGCGTGATGACCTGATTGCACAGGAAGTCAGCGAGCTGGACATCATCAAGACCTATCTCCCCGAGCAACTCGGTGAAGCAGAAATTGCCGCGCTCATTGACGAGACCATGGCCGCCACCGGTGCTGCGTCCATCAAGGACATGGGCAAGGTAATGGGACAGCTAAAACCCAAACTGCAGGGCCGCGCTGACATGGGTGCCGTCAGCGCCATGATCAAGGCCAGGCTGGGCTAAGCAAAGCCGTTTCACCCCGTCTTGCGCGCCGCATCCGTCGGCTATTCAAACAGCAAAACAGCAGTCACCGGCTTTCATTCATGCCCTATCCGCTTTAATCTTGCTGACATGGTCGGCCGTATCCCCCAGTCTTTTATCGACGAAGTTCTCAACCGCACGGATATTGTTGAGGTCATAGACACACGTGTGCCGTTGAAAAAAGCCGGCCGCGAGTTCAAGGCCTGTTGTCCCTTTCACGACGAAAAAACACCCTCGTTCACGGTCAGCCAGGTGAAGCAGTTTTACCATTGCTTTGGCTGCGGCGCGAACGGCACCGCGATCTCCTTCCTGATCGATTATGAGCACATGGAATTCGTCGAGGCCATTGAAGAACTGGCGCGTCGCGCAGGACTGGAAGTGCCGAAAGAAACAACTGGCAAGCAGACGCAGGCGCCTTCAACGCTGCCTCACTATGCGCTGCTGGAACGGGTTGCCGACTATTACCGGGAACAACTGCGCAGTCATCCCCAGGCAAGCCGGGCAATTGATTACCTGAAACAACGCGGACTCACCGGTGATGTCGCCGCACGTTTCAACATCGGTTATGCACCACCCGGCTGGGAAAACCTTGCCGCTGCACTCAATGCTGACAACACGGTCCGCAAACAACTGCTGGAACTGGGTCTCACGGTGGAACGGGAAAAAGGCGACGGCAGCTATGACCGCTTTCGCGATCGCATCCAGTTCCCGATTCGCGACCGGCGTGGCCGCAGCATCGGTTTCGGCGGTCGGGTGCTGGACGACAGTACCCCGAAGTACCTGAACAGTTCCGAATCTCCGGTGTTTCATAAAGGTCAGGAGCTGTACGGCCTGTTTGAAGCACGCCGTGCGGTACGCAAACTGGAACGCATCCTCGTGGTCGAGGGCTACATGGACGTGGTTGCGCTGGCGCAGTTTGATATTAACTATGCAGTGGCAACACTGGGTACGGCCACCACCCATGAACACCTGGAACGCCTGTTCCGCACCGTACCCGAGGTGGTTTTCTGCTTCGATGGCGATCGTGCCGGGCGAGAAGCGGCCTGGCGTGCACTGGAAAACACCTTGCCGGTGCTGCGCGATGGCCGTGAAGCCCGCTTCCTGTTCCTGCCGGACGGCGAAGACCCGGACTCGCTGGTTCGAAAAATCGGCAAGCAGGCACTGGAACAACAGATAGCCAGCGCCACTCACCTGTCGGAATTTTTCTTCGAGCGACTGACGTCGCGACTGGACATCAACAGCATCGACGGCCGCGCGCGGCTGGTAACCGATGCGAAACCCTTGCTGGGAACATTGCCCGATAGCACGTTTCGGCAGCTCATGGTCGAACAACTCGCTGCGCTGGCGCAAACAACGGTTGAACGGATTACCGGCCGTCTGGAAATACCATTGCCGGAAACCACCACCGCCGCAGCGCCGCAAGCAAGGCCGGTGCGCCAATCAACTGGAAAAAGCCCGGTCAGACAAGCCCTTGAGTTGCTCCTGTATCAACCATCACTGGCAGCAGAGATTCAGCAACCTGACTTCCTGCAGCACTGCGACGTGGCCGGCGTGCCGCTGCTGGTCGAGGTGCTGGAATTGCTCCGGCAACACCCCGACCTGAGTACCGGCGCCGTACTGGAACACTGGCGCGGGCGTGAAGAAAGCCGTTTTCTGAGCAAACTGGCCCATTGGAATCCACCGCTGGATGATCTGGAGCTGGTCGCCGACCTGCGCGGCCATCTGAATGAAATACAACTCCAATATATTGAAAATCGTATAAATTTTCTGGGATCCGAGCAAAGCCAGCGGCAACTCAGCCGTGCCGAAAAACAGGAATACGGGGAGCTGTTGCTGCAGAGTCACAAGGTGCGCCAGAACTAACCGGCACATTTATAGTCAAAATTCTGGCTTGTATTTAATATGGCTCGCCACCATATACTCGTCTATACTGGTGGATTAATTTCGACCTCCTCTGAGTGGACTGTTTACGGGCACTGACCTGCCTGCGGATGACTATGGACAAAGACCAACAATCAAGACTGAAACTGCTGATAGAGAAAGGTAAGGAGCAAGGCTTCCTCACCTATGCCGAGGTCAACGACCACCTGCCGGAAGACATTGTTGACCCGCAGCAGATCGAAGACATCATCGGCATGATCAACGATATGGGCATTCTGGTGCATGAAGTTGCACCGGACACCGATTCACTGTTGCTTGCCAGCACCAAGAATACTGCCGATGATGATGCGGCCGAGGAAGCCGCCGCCAACCTGGTTACCGTTAACAGCGAGTTCGGCCGGACTACTGATCCGGTGCGCATGTACATGCGTGAAATGGGTACCGTTGAACTGCTGACACGTGAAGGCGAGATTGTTATCGCCAAGCGCATTGAGGATGGCCTGAACCAGGTCATCCGGGCGCTCGCCATTTTTCCCGAGACCGCCGCAACATTACTGCGTGGTTACGAAAGGGTCGAGGCCGGCGAAATGCGTCTGACCGACCTGATCACCGGATTCATTGACCTCAACGCCGAAGAGCCTGAAATACCCGCACCGCAGGCACCCCAGGCAGCCCAGGCTGCTGGCGAAAACAATTCTGATACAAATGATGACGATGAAGAGGAAGCACCTGTCGACACCGGGCCGGATCCGGAAGAGTCACGTGAACGCTTCGTCGACATGGAGAAAGTCTACAAGCAACTGGTCACGGCCATTGCCAAGGGCGGCAAAAGTACAGCACGCATAGAAAAACTGCGCGCACAGCTGGCGGAGCAGATCCTTTCGCTGAAACTGGTTCCGCGCATTGTCGACATCCTGAATACCAACCTGCGCCAGATCATCAAACGCATTCGTACCCATGAACGTCACATCATGGATACCTGTGTTACCCGCGCAGGTATGCCGCGCAGGGATTTCATCACTTCGTTCCCGAATAACGAAACAGACCTTGCCTGGATAGACGGCCAGGTCACTGGCGGCCAGAAGTACGCTGCACAGCTCGCGCAATACAAGGATGAAATAGTGCGCGCACAAAACAAGCTGCTCGCATTACAGAACAGTGCGCACATGAACATTCCTGAAATCAAGGATATCAACCGGCGCATGTCGATCGGTGAAGCGAAAGCGAGACGCGCCAAGAAAGAAATGGTCGAGGCCAACCTGCGACTGGTTATTTCCATTGCGAAGAAATACACCAACCGCGGCCTGCAGTTTCTGGACCTGATCCAGGAAGGCAATATCGGCCTGATGAAAGCTGTCGACAAGTTCGAATACCGGCGTGGCTACAAGTTCTCGACCTACGCAACCTGGTGGATTCGCCAGGCCATTACCCGGTCGATTGCTGACCAGGCACGTACCATCCGTATTCCGGTACACATGATCGAAACGATCAACAAGCTCAACCGTATTTCCCGCCAGATGCTGCAGGAGATCGGACGCGAGCCAACACCGGAAGAACTCGCCGAACGCATGGACATGCCGGAAGACAAGGTACGCAAGGTTCTCAAGATCGCCAAGGAACCGATCTCCATGGAGACGCCTATCGGTGATGACGAAGATTCACATCTGGGTGACTTTATCGAGGATCAGAACATCGACTCCCCGATCGACTCCGCCTCCATGGAGGGCCTGAAAGAGGCCACGCAGGGTGTTTTGTCCGGACTCACACCACGTGAGGCCAAGGTACTGAGAATGCGTTTTGGTATCGATATGAACACCGACCACACGCTCGAAGAAGTCGGTAAACAGTTTGACGTGACGCGTGAGCGTATTCGCCAGATCGAAGCCAAGGCACTGCGAAAACTGCGACACCCGAGCCGCTCGGAACCGTTACGCAGCTTTCTGGAAATCGAGTAATCGAGAGCAACACCAGCTACTGCTACCACGCTGAGCAGCGCAACCCTTCATAAAACACAATCAGGGTTGTGCCGCTCAGCGTGGCAATTCGAACACAACAGAACACACTTCTTCACCTCAACGAGAATTATTTCCCACTTTCTGTTCGAGAGAGATCGTAGATCAAGCTGAAACTTTTTTGCTTCAGGGTCAGCGTGATGAAACTCAAGGGCTGCATAATTGTTGTTGTATCCACACACCTCGCACTGCATTCCTTTTAGTCTGATCAGTTCGAGCTTACGCTTCCTTCCCCTTGCCTGCTGCGCCTTGTAACTCTGCAGACTTTGGTTATTCACAATATTTTTACACTGCCGCGAGCAAAATTTTTTCTGCCTGCCCGAAAGTTCTTTTTTGCAGTGCGAACATGTCAGCATCCTTGCATTGTATTACACAAATTAAAGCTTATTATATTTTTCATAATCCGTTAATTAATCTTTAACCAAGGCAAAAAGTTGCTAGAATACACGCCTTCGGGCCTGTAGCTCAGTTGGTTAGAGCAGGGGACTCATCAAGAAGGTGCGTTCACGTCGAAAGGCGTGAAATGAACGGGATGAATTCAGGGAAACCTTAACAGCAAGGCTGATGGCAACCCTGAGCCAAGCCGGGAGTACACTTCCGGAAGGTGCAGAGACTACCTGAGGGCTACAGTGTCCTTAATAACAGGCAAGAGCGTCCCGCACCCTGCCATTCACAGAATGTGGGTGATGAGATAGTCCGCTCCCGGCAGAAATGCCGGGGATGAGTGAATCCCTTGGTCGAAGGTTCGAGTCCTTCCAGGCCCACCAATTTCATAAAATTCTTATAGTTACAGCATCGAGACCAAGGGATCATAGTCCCCCGGTGCATCCAGAGCGGCGCATCCCGGGGGATGAGCAAGGCCCCTCACTGACTCACATGACCAGTTAATCCGTCGACCCCAAACAGAGAACAGCACCAATGGAACGTATTATAGAAAGCACCCTGTATGCCAGTCGCTGGTTACTGGCACCAATCTATCTTGGGCTTAGTTTGGCCGTGTTACTTCTGGGCATTAAATTCTTCCAGGAAGCGTTCCACATATTTCCGCTGATCTTATCCATAAAGGAAGCCGACCTGGTCCTGGTGATCCTCAGCCTCGTCGATATGGCCCTGGTCGGCGGACTGCTGGTCATGGTGATGCTCAGTGGCTACGAAAACTTCGTCTCCGCGATTGACCTGGAAGAAGGACAGGAAAAACTGTCATGGCTCGGCAAGCTCGATGCCGGCTCACTCAAGCAGAAAGTGGCCGCATCCATTGTTGCCATCTCATCCATCCACCTGTTGAAAGCGTTTATGGCGGTGCAAAGTATCGCCAATGACAAATTGATGTGGTATGTGATCATACATATGACTTTCGTGCTGTCCGCGCTCGGCATG
>JAOUCV010000182.1 GCA_029859555.1 Gammaproteobacteria bacterium | reverse complement strand
GAATCCGTAACTATCACGGCAATAGAGCAGTTGCCATCCAGGAAAAACCGGGCATGCTGCTGCACGTATTATCTTTTTTGACAATTAAGGGTAGACTGGCACGCCTTCGGGATGATCGTTACGGGGTCAGTATTACCAATGGAAATCGTCTATTTCACCCTCACTGCAATCTTGCTCTACCTGGCCGCCGACTGGATCCTGAAACGCATGGAACTGGCAGCAGGGAAGCGTTTTGAGAAGCGCAGCCTGATCTTTTTTGCCATTCTGATGACGATGGCAGTGACCTCGTTTTACCTGATCCGCCTCCTGACCAGCCAGTAAGCCAGCTGCATTGGCAATCCACCGGCGCACAACCGCTAAATCTCCAGGAATTCAGCCAAGACTCATACTCACTTGACCTAGATCAAGGAAGCCAGATTCTATTAGTAGTCTCCTTGCGAGTGATATTACGTGACAATTTGTCACACCCATAATCAACAAGTCCTGGAGACAACAGAATGGCTGATTCTGAACAACACAACGAGCCGGACACGGATGAAAAGCGCGTCCCTGCCATGCAACGCATACTTGATAACCCCTTCCTGTTACTGTTCATCGGCGTTGTCATGCCAACAGTGTTCTATGTGATCTGGGGCATCATGGAAATCGTCACAATTCCAATAGCAAAGTAACCTAAGGGAGCATCAAACCAATGGCTATTACTCCTCCCCCCGAGCGTATCTGGTGGAATCTGCCTGTTGCACGTTCTGAATTAATCTGGATTATCGTGGCCTTTTTATGGGGCCTGGTCATGTTTTCCGGCATGGTCTACTGGCACCTGGAAGGTGAACAGAATCTCTCCAACGAAGCCTACCGCATCACACCGGAAGCCTTTCTGGAAAAGGCAACGGCCATGGTTGAGCAACACCAGGTACGCGAGGATTCCGGCATGCCCGTCGTGCACCCGCCACCAGGCAGTGATGTCTACCTGGTTGCCCGACTCTGGCAATGGTGGCCCATTATCGAATTCGAAAAAGGTCAGTCCTACCGGCTGCACCTGTCATCCATGGACTGGCTGCACGGGTTCTCGTTGCAACCGGTCAATATCAACCTGGAAGTCCACCCGGGTTATGACATGGTCGTCACGATAACTCCAACAGACTCCGGCGAATTCGGAGTGGTGTGTAATGAATTCTGCGGGATTGGCCATCATCAGATGATCGGCAAAATCCTCGTAACCGAATAACAGGGAGATTTTCGAGATGTCAACATTCAATCATCGTGTTTGTCCGGCCACCGGACTACGCATTCACAAGTCGGCGGAAAACCTGATCAAGGCAAATGCCTTTGTGTCCATCGTTTTTCTTGCTGTCGGCGGCCTGTTTGGACTGCTGGTTGCACTCACCCGCTGGCCCGGTGTGCATATCCTTCCGGCCGACTGGTTCTATCTGGCGCTGACCGCTCACGGCCTTGATGTACTGCTGGTCTGGATTATCTTTTTTGAAATAGCGGTAATGTACTTTGCGTCCGCGGTATTGCTGAATTCCAGGCTAGCCACACCCCGCTGGGCATGGGTCGGGTTCGTGCTCATGCTGGTCGGTGCCGCCATCACCAATGTCACCGTCCTGCAGGGTAATTCCAGCGTCATGTTCACCTCCTATGTACCGATGCAGGCAGAACCCAATTTTTATCTGGGACTGATCCTGTTCGCGGTGGGTGCATTGATCGGTTGCTTTGTATTTTTTGGCACGCTGGTGGTCGCCAGGGATGAAAAGACCTATCAAGGGTCCATCCCGCTGGTAACGTTCGGCGCAATGGTCGCCGCCATTATCGCCGTATTCACGATTGCTTCCGGTGCGATCGTCCTGGTTCCGACTTACCTGTGGTCACTCGGCTACATTGGACATATCGACAGCCTGATGTACCGGACTATCTGGTGGGCCATGGGACATTCCTCCCAGCAGATCAACGTTGCAGCACATGTATCGATCTGGTACCTGGTTGCTGCCGTGGTTCTTGGCGCCAAGCCGCTGTCGGAGAAAGTCAGCCGCGGTGCCTTCCTGCTGTACATCTTTTTCCTGCAGCTCGCCAGTGCGCACCACCTGCTGGTTGATCCGGGCCTCAGTTCCGAGTGGAAGATATTCAATACCAGTTATGCCATGTACCTGGCGGTCCTCGGCAGCATGATTCACGGCATGACTGTCCCCGGCTCCATTGAGGCTGCCCAACGTGCCCGCGGCTATACCAAGGGCCTGTTCGGCTGGCTGCGCAATGCGCCCTGGGGTAATCCGGCCTTCTCGGCCATGTTCATTTCGCTGGTCACGTTCGGTTTTCTGGGCGGGATTTCCGGTGTGGTCATGGGCGTCGAACAGATCAACCTGATCATCCATAACACCATCTATGTACCGGGCCATTTCCATGCAACGGTGGTACTTGGTACCACGCTGGCCTTTATGGCGGCCACCTACCTGCTGGTACCGCTGGTCTTCCAGCGTGAGCTGATCATGAGGAAAATGGCCATGTGGCAGCCCTACGTCTTCGGCCTCGGGGTAACGGGTATCTCGGTGTTCATGATGGGAGCCGGTACCCTCGGCGTTCCGCGCCGTCACTGGGATATCTCGGGCGCGGATTCCATAATCAAGTTCGACTTCCCGGGTGCGGCCTACCTGATGATGGGTCTGAACGGTATGTTTGCCGTGCTGGCAACGCTTGGCGGCATCATGTTTATTGTGGTCGTCGTCGGCTCCCTGCTGTTTGGCAAAAAGACCGGTGACGAACCACTGAAAGGCCTTACCATGGAAACCGCCACCGAATACGGCAGTATGAAACATCCGAAGATCCCGGGAACCCTGGTTCTGGTTGGCGTGTTCTTCGTATCGTTCATCCTCTACTACTTCGTCAACTGGAAATACCTGGCTGAAGTCTGGCCACTCCGGTAAATCGACAGATAGGGATGATGCTCCGATGAAGGAGACACTGGCACTCGCCTATTCGGTGTTCAAGCTCCGTATCGGGATAGCCATCATGCTGACGGCGCTGGCGGGTGTAGCCGTTGCACCCGGACCGGCACCGGAAGGCTGGCAGATTGCGGTACTGGCACTTGCCGTGCTGCTGTCTTCGGCCAGTGCCGGCGCCTTCAACATGTACATGGAACGCGATCTGGATGCGCGCATGAAGCGCACCCGCGGCCGGCCATTCGTGACTGGCCAGTTTACGGCCAACGGTTACTGGCTGACCGGGATCGTACTGCTGCTGGTGACGGCCATCGCTGCAGCCACACTGGCCACCAATGCCGTTGCCGCGTTCTATGTATTCCTTGGGGCGTTTGTCTACGG
The DNA here is from genome assembly GCA_029859555.1 of Gammaproteobacteria bacterium. Lineage (GTDB taxonomy): Bacteria > Pseudomonadota > Gammaproteobacteria > UBA9214 > UBA9214 > UBA9214. Next base: position 1,729 of record JAOUCV010000182.1, on the reverse strand, counting down.
TGTTGTCTACACCGTATGGCTGAAACGCCGTACCTGGATGAATATCGTGGTCGGTGGACTGGCCGGCAGTTTTGCCATCCTCGCCGGAGCCGCCGCTGTAGACCCCGGACTGGCACCCGCCCCGGTGATTCTGGCAGTGGTGCTGTTTCTGTGGACACCACCACACTTCTGGAGCCTTGCCTTCAAGTACAAGGATGACTACGCCACGGCGGGCGTGCCCATGCTACCGGTGGTGGTTGAGGAGAAGACAGCCGCACGTATTATCCTGGGGCACACCGTATTGCTGTTCGCTTTATCACTACTGCCCGTCCTGTACGGGATGGGCTGGATTTATCTGCTGGGTGCGGCTACCGGTGGCGGCTGGTTCGTCTGGACCAGTATCGGACTGGTGCGTAACCCGTCAGCAAAAACGGCCATGATCAACTTTCATGCCTCACTGATACAGCTGAGCCTGCTACTGCTTGCTGCCATCCTGGATGCGTGGCTGATCTAGCGAACTACTTCCCGGCAACCACCGGGTTGCTTCGTCGCTGCCCTCTTTGACTCAAGCTGCAAGCTGTCAAAGTGTAGCGTGATATATTAGAATATTACCCGATATGAAATTTAAGGCTTGCGATGACCACCAGTAACAAAACATTTGGCTACCTCCTTATTTTCATCAGCCTGTTCTTAATGGGCAGCGCCACTGCCGTGCAGGAACAGGCGCCTGCAATGGAGGCAATCGATACCGCAGCCGGGCATGACCACGAGGCCGCCAAACATGAACATAAAAGGGGTGCCGACTACAACGAGAAGGCAGCCCTTGCCCTGAGCCAGGCAGCCATCGGGCAGACGCTTGGTGATTATGATTTTCTGGATGGCAGCGGCAAGCGCGTGACACTGGATTCAATGCGCGGTAAACCGGTGCTGATCAGCCTGATCTACACCAGTTGTTATCACATCTGCCCGACGCTTACGAGCAACCTGGCCAAAAACGTCAGGATTGCGCGCGAGGCTCTCGGTGATGACAGTTTTTCCGTGCTGACCGTTGGTTTCGACACGGCAAACGATACCCCGGACCGCATGCGCCTGTTTGCCAAACAGCGCAACATTGACATCAACAACTGGTATTTTGTCAGCAGCAGCGCCGCAACCATACAAGACCTCGCCAATGACGCGGGCTTCAGCTATTTCAGCACGGCCAAGGGCTTTGACCATATGATCCAGGCCACTCTGGTCGATGCAGAGGGCAAGGTCTATCGACAGATTTACGGCATGGATCCGGAGCCACCCGCACTGGTGGAACCGCTCAAGGAAATACTCTATGACAAGCAGGTTGCCGCTTCACCGATCGAGGGCTGGATAAACAACATTAAACTGTTTTGCACAGTTTACGATCCAGCCACAGGCAGATATCATTTCGACTACTCCCTGTTCATCGGCGTCGGCATCAGCCTGCTGATACTTGGCGGGATCGCCTGGTTTATCATCGTTTCCTGGCGCAATCCACCGTCCCCAAGCCGGTAAAATAAAATCAACCATGGAATCTTGCGACACATGAGTGGCTTGCGCACTGTTATCAAGGCAGCCTTTGAATCCGTCGAAAATCTTTTCGACCGGGCGTTCGGCCCTGAGCTGAACCCCATGCACCAGCTTGGCGCTCTTGGCTGGTTCTTTTACTGGATTGTCATTGTCAGCGGCGTCTACCTGTATATCTTTTTCGACACCGGTATTCACCAGGCCTATGAAT
>JAOUCV010000181.1 GCA_029859555.1 Gammaproteobacteria bacterium | reverse complement strand
AAAATATCAGCGTTGGCGTATAAAAAAGTCCCAGTTTTTCTCCCCACTGCCTTGCAGTCAAACGTTCACCGGACGGCGTCACTACCGGTGTATCCGCCCAGAATGAGAGCTGGATGTTTTCCAGTTGCTCGAAGCGCATCATGATCTCGGGATCGCGCATCGGCCCGGTATGCAACACATCACAGGCATGACAGTTTCCCTGCTCAAAAAATACCGCCAGCGGACGGTCGCCGGAGATTACGCTTCGGTCCTGCATGTAGGGCCCGCGCAGAAATACCGGTTCGTCATTCAGATCACCCGGATCGAACAGCAGTGGCACATCGGCTCGTGCCAGGTATTCCCGGAAACTTTCTGACTGGTAATGACCGTGGGCCACATGCTCCAGCGCAGCACGGAAACGATAAGGCGGGTAATACCCCCGCAGACGCATGACTTCCCGTCCGTCAGCATTGTAGAACAACAGCGAGGGGGTGAAATTTGTCTTTTCCCGGACAGCCAGCGCACTCTCGGGCAGCTCCACACCGTTCAAGTCAGTCACCGTGCGGTCACCATGGATATCCAGTCCGATAATATCGAAATGCTCACGCACATACGCCTGGATGTCTTCAGCCTCCAGATCGATTTCAAGAAGCTGTTTACAATAGGCGCAGTATTTCTGGCCGTAATAAACCATCAGGCCCCGTTTGCCCGCCTCGCGTACTTCGCGAACATCTTCACGCAAATCCAGAAAACTGAGCTTGAACCATTCGGGAAATGACAGCGGCTCCTCCAGCGGCGCATCATCAAATTCTACAAAGCCGTTATCATAGGTGACCGTTGCCGGGAGAGAGCCTGCAGGCAACAGCAACAACACCGTGAGCAACATTATTATGGTTCGACTGTATTGCATCTCTCACGCTCTCCTGTGCGGCCACTGACGCCCCGCACATTGCTGTGACGGAGAAACAGCGGTATATTCCCCAACACTCAACCGGCGTTGCAGGGAATTAAGGTACATCGCAAATCAGGCCCCTAATATCATAAGGTTAGAAGAAACAGTTGAGTTGGCAACTCTGCTTCCCGCGATAGCTGACTATAACCCGGCCAAACCATGACCAGGGAAGCTTCATTTTATGAATCCTGCCCGACAATGGCTATATAATACGAACAAACTTATTGGAATGTGAGCTATACCCATGATTCTCCACAACTTGAATTGTCACTGATGCGAGGCCTGCCAACATGGACCATCCTCGGAGGCGGCTACCAGTCCTACCTTAAAGGAGACTATCAGGCAGCCTTTGACGAGTGGCAACCACTGGCGGAACTGGGCGATGCAGAAGCCCAGTATAATCTCGGTGTCATGTTTGACCAGGGCGCCAGCGTCGAGCAGGATCTCGCACAGGCAGCCAGCTGGTATCGAAAAGCAGCCGAACAGGGATTCGTGGACGCACAAACCAACCTTGGCATGATGTACTACCGCGGCGAAGGCGTTGCCGTCGATCGCAACGAAGCGTCAAGGTGGCTGCAGCTTGCCGCCGACAAGGGTGATGCAGAAGCGGCAAACCTGCTTGAGCAGCTTGCCAGCAGCAGCGATGCTGACAATCAAAGAACACCGGCCGAGCAGGTATAGCTACACCCCTCTATCTTAGATAATAATATCAAGCAATAATAATCAGTTACGCAATATTTAAAAAGCACTTTCAAAGCACCGGGACAGACCAGCAGATGAATGAGAAAACCGGCGAGAAGACCCGAGCAGATTCCCCGGCAGCGTCCTGGCCCATCCCCGGCAGTGTCGACCAGCCTGACTACCAGGCAGGCGAACGCGATGCGTTGATAGCGGAAATTAAAGCACTGCTGAAGAAAAAAGACGCCGTGCTGGTGGCACACTATTACACCGATGACGACCTGCAAATGATCGCCGACGTCACCGGCGGCACAGTCTCGGACTCACTGGAAATGGCCCGTTTTGGCAATCAGCATCCGGCCAGCACCCTGGTAGTTGCCGGCGTACGCTTCATGGGTGAGACCGCCAAAATACTCAACCCTGAAAAACAGGTACTGATGCCAACACTGCAAGCCGAGTGCTCTCTGGATCTCGGCTGTCCTCCGGAAAAGTTCATCCCCTTCTGCGACGCCCATCCCGACCGTACCGTGGTGGTCTATGCCAATACCTGCGCGGAGGTAAAGGCGCGCGCCGACTGGGTAGTCACATCAAGCATCGCGGTAGATGTAGTACGGCACCTGAAAGAACAGGGCAAGAAAATACTCTGGGCGCCCGACCGTTACCTCGGCAGTTACGTTCAGAAGGTAACCGGTGCCGATATGCTGCTGTGGCAAGCCAGCTGTATCGTGCATGAACGTTTCAAGGCAGAAGCGCTGAAGAATTTATCAAGTGCACATCCGGATGCCGCCATCCTGGTACACCCCGAGTCACCCGAAGCGGTGATTGCACTTGCCGATGTCGTTGGCTCCACGACACAATTGATCAACGCCGTAAAGGAATTACCCAACAGCACATTTATCGTTGCCACCGACAACGGCATCTTTTACAAAATGAAGCAGGCTGCACCGGACAAGAGGTTTCTGGAAGCGCCCTCGGCCGGTGAAGGTGCCACCTGCGAAAGCTGCGCGCACTGCCCGTGGATGGCCATGAACCAGCTGCGCAATCTGGCCGAGGTTTTAAAAACCGGTAGCAATGAAATTCAGGTAGATGAAGAGGTACGCAAACGGGCGCTGAAGTCGACGCAACGCATGGTCGACTTTGTAAACAACCGGCGTAACATCGACTAGCAACAAGCCGAACGGCTTACCGGGCGGCGCACAACTGTGCCAGCTGTGCTGCTATCTCCTCACTCAGTTGCGAAAGCGCCATACTGGAGGCATTCACCAGTGCATCATAATCCTGACCGGACGTGCCTTTCTGAATGTTTGATGTCGTAACCAGTTCGTACTTGCCGGTCGCTTCGTTGATAACACCCCATTTAACATCCAGTGCAACCTCCCCGCCCAACTGCCCGTCAAACCGCAACACAACCATTTCCACCCGGTAGGCAGGCGAGAAATTACCACTGCGGCGATAGTTCACGACCAGTTCTGATTGCAGCAGCGCTGACAGGTTTTCAATCGCCGTACGAACAAAATCATCTTCCAGCGAACCGCCCCAGCGATTGAACTCACTGGCCTCCAGCCGGTTTGTTCCGGCCCGCGTGATAATACGCGGCTGATCCAGATACCTGGGCCAGCTGACCGGTCCGACACTGATAGCCTGACTGCTGCAACTACCCGCCACACCGGCGACAGCTTTGGCATCAGCACTCAACACATAGAAATCAACACGCGGTGATGTCCCCGCGCACCCCGCCAGTAACAACACTGCCAGCATGGCTGCTGCACACTTCAGCTCTGATCTTATTGCCATCACTATTTCTCCTTGCCGCGTAGCAAGGCCTCCGGGTGACGTTCAAGGTAATCTGACAGGATACGCAGTGAGCGTGCTGCATCAGCCAGTTCGCGCAGTGATGTCTGTAGTTCCTCTGATATCGCCGAATCTTCCGCAAACATCTTATCAATTGTTTTCAGGGTCTCATCTGCCTGGATCAAGGTTTTATCCAGGTTGGCTATCGTACGGGCCATATCGGCACCGATCTTGTCGAAGGGAATCTCTTGCACCTTGTCGAGTATCGCGGTGACATTCCTGGTAATTTCCTGGATGGAGGTGGGTACCGTGGGAAGCACCTCGGTGCCATCTACATAGCGTATCTTTTCTTCTTCAGCATCGGGGAAGAACTCCAGGTCCACATAGAGCATGCCGGTGAGGACATTCCCCGTCTTTAGCTGCGCCCTCAATCCACGTGCCACAAGTTCCTCATTGATCCTTTTATGCTCTGCCTCGGTAAGATCATTATAATCCTGGCTAAATCGTTCCGGTTCAAGTTCAATAAGCACCGGCAGATGGAACGCCTGTGCGTCCTCATCGAATTCCAGGTCCACAGAGACAACCCTGCCCATTTCAATCCCCCGGAACTCGACCGGTGCACCCGGCTCAAGGCCGCGCACCGTGCCGTCAAAATAGAGCAGAACTTGATTTCTAATGGTGATTTTCTGTGCAAAGGCGTCGGCGCGACTCTCATGGAGCGTGAAGACCCTGTTCTCTTCTGCCACATCACCCGGCGGGCTATCCGGAGGAGTCCCGAATGCGAGGCCACCAGTCATCAGGCTGACCGCAGATTCCATATCCACCTCGAATCCGGCAGCCGACAGGTTCACTTCAAGGCCACTGGCATTCCAGAAACGGGTATTTTCCATGACCTTGATATCGTGCGGTTCATTGATAAACACCTTGAAGTCAACTGTCTCAGCATCATCGGACAACCGGTAACTGACGACCTCCCCCACCTTGATCTGGCGAAAATAAATGGGGGCACCCGCTTCCAGCGAACCGCGCCGTTTTGCCCGCAGCATAAAATGCTGTCCCGGCTGGTCAGTGGTGACTATCGGCACCGTCTCCAGTCCGACATAGTCCTTTACAAAATTCCCGCCGTTAACCGGGTCTATCGCAATATAGGCTCCGCCCAGCAGGGTACTCAGCCCGGAAACAGTGCCGGCACTGATACGCGCCTTGACCACCCAGAAGCGGGTCTTCTCTGTCAGGTAGCGCTTGGCGTTCTTGTCCATCTGCACCGTCACCAGTATGTGCTTGAGGTCGTCTTCAATATCAACCGCCGTCAACAGGCCGACATCTACATCCTTGTACTTGACCTTGGTCTTGCCGGCCACCAGTCCTTCGGCATCTTTAAAGCTGATAAAGATCGTCGGGCCAACCTCGGACACTGCCTTGTAGGCCACCCACGCACCGATCAGTGCTGCAACGATGGGGATGACCCAGACTATGGAAATACCCTTGCGCGGTTTGACTATGGCCTCAGGTATGTCATTTTCCGGTACGTTGCCGGCAATGTTATCTGTCATTTGTTGACTCCATATTGTCCCAGATTTCCCGGGGATCAAAGGTCATGGCAGCAATAATAGTCAGCACCACGACCGCACCAAAGAATATTGC
>JAOUCV010000180.1 GCA_029859555.1 Gammaproteobacteria bacterium | reverse complement strand
GGTTTATCTCCTGAGTTATTGATAAACCATGCATATTAATCCGGATTCTCAACCGGCATCGGACCCGGTCCGGTACTACCGGCCCGCGCGGCAACCTCCCATTCCGCCTCGCTCGGCAGGCGGTAGCGGTGGTCGCCGTCCAGTTTATTGAGCTCCTCGACAAAGCGCGCTGCCATGTACCAGGAACTGCTTGCCATGGGTCGCTGCTGCCGGTTACGCCCGGCTGCAACCCGGGCGCGATTTTTTATAATACTGCCCGGGTTCTGGTAAAGTTGGCAGCCGTTAAACAACTGTAGACAAGCTACATGTATTTTCACCGCAATCTCTTTTCAGGCCATACACCTGCCTGCATCCTGTGCCTGGTTGTACTACTGGCCGCATGGCTGGGACTGTCATCCTGCTCCAGCACCTCCACATCACCCCTCAGCCAGCAGGTTGATCTTGATTATGGACTGATCGCCATGACACCCGGGCAACCGATACCGTACGGGGAACGTGTAAAACCGATACTGGAACGCCGCTGCGTTGTCTGTCATGGCTGTGTTGATGCCCCTTGCCAGCTGAAGCTGTCCTCGCACGAGGGCCTGACCCGCGGCGCCAGCAAGCAACGCGTCTATGACGGCGAACGCATCACTGGCACCGCCCCCAGCCGCCTGTTTATTGATGCCAGCACTACCGCGGAATGGCGCGCGAAGGAATTCTTTCCGATTCTCGCCGAGGATGCGCACACCAGCGAAGAAATGCTGCGGCAATCTGTCATGTACCAGATGTTGAGACTGAAACAGCTGCATCCGCAGGCCCGCACCGGCAAGCTTTCGGATGATCTGGATACCCGCCTCGACCGCGAACAGGTGTGCCCGAAACGCGAGGAGTTTGACAGCTTCGCAGAGAAGCACCCGTCATGGGGCATGCCCTATGCCATGCCCAACCTGAGTGATGCGGAATATAAAACACTGGTGCAATGGCTGGCACAGGGCGCACCGGAGCCACCCGCAGCACAACCCTCGGCTGCAGCTGCTGCTCAAATAAAAGACTGGGAAACATTCTTTAACAATCAGACCAAAAAGCAGCAACTGGTCAGCCGTTATATCTACGAGCACCTGTTCCAGGCACACCTGCATTTCGAAGGCAGCGAGACACGGGAATTTTATCGCCTGGTCAGGTCATCCACGCCACCGGGCCAGGCTATCGTGGAAATTGCAACGACACGTCCGTTTGATGACCCGGGTACCGCACCCTTTTATTACCGCCTGCGAAGCTATGATGCCAGCATTGTTACCAAGAGCCACATAGTCTACGAACTGTCGCCACAACGCATGACCCGGTACCGCGAACTGTTTATTACCCCGGAGTACAGCGTTACTGAACTGCCCTCCTACGAACCGCACATTTCATCCAATCCATTCATGGCATTCAAACCGATACCGGTAAAGTCACGTTACCGTTTTCTGCTGGACGACGCGCACTTTATTATTGAGGGTTTTATCAAGGGCCCCGTGTGTCGCGGCCAGGTTGCACTGAATGTCATTGAAGACCAGTTCTGGGTGGTATTCTTTGACCCGGACAAGGACCTGTCTTCCAACTATCCTGAATTCCTTGATACAAATGCGAAATACCTGGAACTGCCTTCGGAGAAAGGCGACATCCTGCGGGTCAAGAAAGCCTGGAATGAGTACGCCGGCCACCAGCGTGATTACATGAATGCCAGGCAGGCGTGGTTTGAGAAAATGCCGGAGCAGGATATTGGTTCTGCCATGGAATTCATCTGGGACGGGAATGGCAGCAACCCGAATGCCGCGCTCACCATCTTCCGGCATTTCGACAGCGCATCGGTACGCAATGGTTTTATCGGGGACTTTCCGGAAAGCGCCTGGGTCATTGATTACCCGCTACTGGAGCGTATTCATTACCTGCTGGTAGCCGGTTTTAACGTATATGGCAACGTCGGGCATCAACTGATGACACGCCTGTACATGGATTTTCTGCGTATGGAAGGTGAAGATAATTTTCTGGCCTTTCTGCCGGTTGGACCACGCAAGGAAATCATGGATTCATGGTATGTCGGTATCCGCAGCGGCATGGATGAGCGCATCGGCGGTCCGATGGAATGGCTGGATGTAGAGGTTGTCACCGGCTACAAAACCGATGACCCGCAACGGGAACTCTACGATCACATCGGAGACCGGCTGGGTCCAATGACAGGCGACGCCTATCATCTGGATCGCTGCGGGCAGACAAACTGCATAGACCCGCAAGACAATACTGTTGAAGCACGCGCCGACAGCTTCATGCGTGAAATCGCCGCCATCAAGGGAAAACGTCTGCGGGTGTTTCCTGATGTTGCCTTTGTTCGCATCAAAACAGACAAACCGGAAACAGACTTTGCCTACTCACTGATACGCGACAAGGCCTACCTGAGCGTCACTTCCCTGCTCTCCGACGAAAGCAAACGCGACAACCGCGATTACGCCCACGACACGCTGACAGTGGTCAAGGGACTGGAAGGTTCATACCCGAACTTTTTCTTCGTGGTGGAGCCCGACGAGCTGGAGGATTTCACCAGCCGTATTATCAACATCAATACACTGGATGAATACGAACGCTTTGCCGGCATCTACGGCATACGCCGCACCAATGACAGTTTCTGGGAAACAGCAGACTGGTTTCAGGACGAATATGCCGAACAGGAACCGGTACTGTCAGGCCTGTTCGACCTGAACCGCTATGCAAACCGCTGAGTAAATAATTGTGACAGGGCCGAATCCATTTGGCCTGCTGCTCTGTTTGATCAGGCGACCTGAACAGGAATGGCGTTACGACTGTCTTTAATACGGTTACCGGCGTCGAGATAGACCAGTGTCGGTTGGAAAGCGGCCGCCTCCTGCTGTGACAAAACGGCATAGGTGCAAATGATGATGCGGTCACCGGGGTTGGCCTTGTGGGCGGCCGCGCCATTCACGGAGATGATGCCGGACTGGTCCTCGGCACGAATGGCATAGGTGGTGAAGCGCTCGCCATTATTGAGGTTGTAGATCTGGATCTGCTCGTACTCGCTGATATTGGCGGCTTCCAGCAGCGCACCATCAATCGCGCAGGAACCCTCGTATTCGAGCTCGGAATGCGTCACATTCGCATGGTGCAGCTTGGATTTTAACAAGGTGATTTGCATGTAACCGGCACAGCCTCTCTATCCAGAATCGAGGCGCAATTATGCTGACTCCGGCGCGATACTGCAAGAGAGCAGCATGGCTTTTGATTTAGATACCATCTCTAAGTTATTGATAAACTGATATTGTCAATCAAGCGCGTACTCCCCAGGGTGGCCGCGCCCAGCACCACCAGCTGCTTGCATCCCGGCCCGGGCACACGCAAACTGCGCTGCTCCCTGACACTGACATAGTCAGGCACAAAGCCGGCCTGCTGCAGACTTTCCAGGGCGTGTTGTTCGAGGACCGTATAGTCACGGCTACCCGATTCCAGAGCCGCCTTCACTGTACCCAGCACCTGGTAGAGGTGTACCGCCCTGTCACGCTGCGCCGCATCCAGATAAGCGTTGCGCGAACTCATCGCCAGCCCGTCCGCCTCACGCATGGTCGCCACACCCTGAACCTCGATGGGCATGCACAGATCCCGCACCATACGTTTGATCATCACCAGCTGCTGGTAATCCTTTTCACCAAAGACGGCGATGTCGGGCTGTACCCGGTTAAACAGCCCGGTGACCACGGTGGCAATACCGGTGAAGAACCCCGGCCGCGAGCGGCCACACAAATCACCCTCAAATCCGGGCACTTCGATCCGCGTCGCCTGTTCCAGGCCCGCGGCATACATTTCTTCCACGGCGGGTAAAAACAGCACCTCAACACCTTCCGCCTGCAACGCAGCCTTGTCGGCATCAAGGGTACGCGGGTAAGTGGCGAAGTCTTCACCGGGACCAAACTGCATCGGGTTTACAAAGATACTCACAACAACACAGTCAGCCAGAATGCTCGCCTGGCGTACCAGCTGCAGGTGACCGGCATGCAGGTTGCCCATGGTCGGTACAAAGGCAATGCGCCGCCCCTGCAGACGTTGTGCGCTGATACTTTCACGCAGTGAAGCAGTGCTCGACAATGTTTGCATAACAGGTTTCAGTAGCTGTGCTCTGTTGCCGGGTAGCTGCCGTCCTTGACGGCCCTGACGAACGCGGCAACAGCAGCATGAACACTGCCGTTTTCCTGCAAAAAGTTTTTTGCAAACCGCGGCAGCCGGCCACTGGTAATACCGAGCATGTCATACAGCACCAGCACCTGGCCGTCGCATGCGACACCGGCGCCGATACCGATTACAGGAACCTCCGCAGACGCGGTAATTTGCACAGCGAGACTTGCCGGAACACATTCCACCACCAGCATGCCAACCCCGGCCTGTTGCAATGCCTGTGCATCGGCAAGTATCGCCGCAGCACCATCAGCATCACGTCCCTGCACCTTGTAACCACCGTATTTCTCAACTGACTGTGGCAACAGACCGACGTGACCGCAAACAGGGATATTATTGCTGACCAGATGCTCGACAGTTGCAAGCTTGTCTACGCCACCTTCCAGCTTCACCATGTGCGCCCCGCCCTCGTCCATCAGGCGCCGGGCACTGGCAAGGGCCTGTGCGGGCGCTTCATAACTGCCGCAGGGCAGGTCCACGATACGCCATGCCGTTTGGCCTGCTCGCGCAACATTGGCCGCATGATGCAGCATGTCTTCAAGAGTCACTGGCACAGTAGACTCATAACCCATCATTACCATTCCCAACGAGTCGCCGATGATGAACATATCAACGCCGGCTGATTCAAGAACACGGGTAAAGCTGGCGTCATAGCTTGTCAGGCAGGCGATCTTCTCACCACGCTGACGCATGGCCTGCAGTGTTTCGAGCGTAACGGGATTTGCTTGCTGCGCGGCTGTCGTCATAGTCTGTCAATTATAGTCGGCATATAAACCTTGCGAATCCCGTACCTGCACCCGGAGCTACACCCGGCCTGCTGTCACATCGCCACAGAAAGCGGATTGAAATAGTGTTTGCCGGTCTTGGTCAGGTATATCTGTTCAAGCAATGCCTCGTATTCACGGTCATTATCAACCAGGTTAATACCGGAG
>JAOUCV010000179.1 GCA_029859555.1 Gammaproteobacteria bacterium | reverse complement strand
GCTCAACAGGAATACCTTGTTTTGCGAACTGTAATTCAAGCTCATCAACAACATGGCCGGCTGCGCCATTACCTGAATTAACCACCAGTTTTAAAGGCTTGATGTTGTTGCTATCGATATAACCCAGCAAATGCTCTACATATTCCGATAGCAGGCTTTGCTGTTGATAGCTGCCACGTTTCGAAGGATCAGCCCCGGCCCAGTCAGCCGCCTCTGCGACAGCTTGAATATCAAACAAGCCGGTATCACCAGAAACAGGTTTACTGTCTTCACGTACAATCTTCATGCCGTTGTAATCAATCGGATTATGAGATGCTGTGACTTCAATGCCACCACCTGTCCCAAGGTGAGAAACGGCAAAATAGATTTCTTCAGTGCCTGCCATGCCAATGTCTATAACATCTACCCCGGCGTCTCTTAATCCCTCAGCGGCCGCTAACTTGAGTGCTTCACTGGTTTCACGAGCATCACCACCGACCACGACCACTTCAGGTTTTAATGTCTCACCAAAAGCACGCGCTATTTTATAGGCGATATTTTCATCAATTTGGGTGCCCAGCTGGCCGCGAATGTCATAAGCCTTGAAGCACGTTAGTTTGTTTGGCATCGTTGTTTCCTGCTTTCAGAAAGAGGTTAATTGGCTGTGTTTGTCATGCGTTGTGGCAATTTACAAGTATCGTACACACCTTAGCGAGTTACAATGATCTATCAAGGGGATGTGGATATGATCGGGAAATGCTATGCAGAAGGATTTAAGTATCAGTATGCCGGGATGTTATGCCAGGCTGCGCCTGCCTGCTATACCTCTTGCCAGTACTTCTGTGCATCAGGTAACCTCGATGCTCACTGAATAGAGGCGGGTCAGACACTGATGCTGAGTTTTTTGAGTTCCTTGTTTTCTCCTGACAAGAGCAAGTCCGGCGGCTTGGACCGGGCGCTGATCGAGCGGGCGATCGAACGGGCTGTAGATGGCACGGATCCGCGCCTGCGAGCGCTTGGGAATTATCGCAAGCAGCTACGTGAACCCGTCGAGCTGGCGGCCAGATACATCATAGAGCTTGTCGATGACCTGCCGGAAGCGGTGCCTTTTGGCCGGAAAAGTTATAGCACCGACCCGCGCTTGCGTGCTTTTTTTGCGTCAAAAGACCACTTGCAGGAGGTGCTGGGTAGATTCAGGACTATCAGTGATTACCTGCAAGGCTATTCCGGACTCCCGCCTGACGAAATCTTTGGCCTGCTTAGCGTGGAGTGGAAAGAGCGCAATATACTCGGTATGCAGCAACAGGGTGACAAGGTGCGGCGGGATGTGCAGCAGGTCAGTGTTAACTTCTTCAATCACCGGTTCGTGTGTCCTTCCGACAACGAGGCCGAGACCAGCCTGGAGCTGAAGAAGCGCGGATTCGATTATTTGCTCAAAATAGCACTGGAAAAAATCTCGGCCAGACGTGGTAAACACCAGGAGCTGAAACGCGAACAGAAGTTGCTCGACAAAAAGCTTGCGGCGATGAAGAACGGTGGTTGGGGGCTCGAAACCATGCTTTCGGCTGGCGAAGAACCCGCACCGGACATGGGGGCCCTGGCAGCAAAGATTGATGCCGTGGAAGCCGAGCTGCTGGCGCTCGGTAACGCCAGCGGTGGGCTGGAACGGAACCTTGAAGTACTGGCTGAGGTGCTGGCGCAGCCCGCGCACTGGGTCCACCGTGACGAGGTACGTATGCGTCTGAATGCCATGGGTATCAGGACAGAGGCGTCGTCAGATGAGCCTGCAAATGATCTGCGGCTGATTGGGCTGTTCTCGGCCATCGGTGAGCGCAGGATTGTCGTGCCGGTAAGAGTGTTGCGCAGTGAGTTGCCCGAACGGCCGGATTTTTTCAAGCAGGCCAGCCGTTACCTGGGGTGAACCGGCGGGTATAGCTGACGGTCCATGTAGCTGCTTGCGATAATGCCATCGGAGCGGGTAACGAGGGTGCCTGTTTTTGAGTGCTGCTTACCCCGGCTATAATAGCCATATCACACACAGGACCTGCAATGCGAAATCGACTGACATCCCTGATCCTTGGCGTGGCGCTTGCCACCGGCTGTGCCACATCGCCCACCGGCCGTTCGCAACTGGTGCTTATGCCGGACAGCCAGATGGACCAGATGGGGCTGCAGGCATTTACCAACATCAAGGAAAAAACGCCGGTAGAAACCGCAAGCAGCAGCAACCGTTATGTGCAATGTGTGGGCAATGCCATCACCCGTATAGTTGGTGGCAGCTGGGAAATTGTGGTTTTCCGGGACGATGCCGCGAATGCATTTGCCTTGCCCGGCCGCAAGATCGGTGTGAATACCGGCCTGCTCAAGGTTGCGGAAAATCAGCACCAGCTGGCAACGGTGCTCGGCCACGAAGTCGCGCATGTACTGGCACAGCATTCCAACGAGCGTGTTTCCCAGAAGTATGCGGTAGAGCAGGGACTGGGTCTGATCAACGCCATCGCCAGCCCCCGGTCCGGAACCGGGCAGACCCTGATGGGGTTGCTGGGCGTAGGTGCCGAATACGGTATCCTGCTGCCATACGGCCGTGTCCAGGAGAGCGAAGCTGACATCCTCGGCCTGGACCTGATGGCGAAAGCCGGGTTTGACCCGCGTGAGAGCGTCAAGCTATGGGGCAACATGGGCCGTGCTGGCGGAGGGCAGCCGCCGGAATTCCTGTCCACCCACCCGTCACACAGTACGCGCATCAGCGACCTTAACGCGCACATGCCGGTGGCGCTGAATCTGCAGAGCCGTGCCAGTCAGCAGGGCAAGCGCCCGCAGTGCCGCTGATGGCAAAGTGCCTTGGCAGCGATAGCAAGGGTCCGCGGGTACATCTGCTATCGAGAGAGATTTTCAATTTGCAGACTGACTGTGTTTATGTGTCGGATGGTTCAAGAACCCGAAGTGCTTTTTATTAAACCAGAAACTAACCAGTCCGGGCACTTTACGTGTTAACAGCAGAAAGTCACCCGCGCCAAGCATATCATCGGGTTGCGAAACACCATTGACCACTGGGGCGACATCCAGTGCATGAGCTTGTAGGGTAGTCGGCGTTATATGCGCAAGAATGATTCTTTCTGCGATTACCAGGTCAGCGGCATTGACAACGCCATCACCACTAAGATCACCCGGGACAACCGGTGTGATAGCTCCACTGCTGAATGGCTGATCTTTAAAACCATTGCCACAGCACTCGTAGAAACTTGCTGTTAAGTCAATCAACGAGGACTGATTGGCTGAAAGGGGTGGTGCAAATTTCAGGATGATGTCTAGTCCATAGTCATGGAAGTTACCATTTAATGAAATCTCGATTTGCTTATTTTCGATGGTGAGAACCATTCCCGCCTGTTCGAGAGGAGGTGCAGTACCAGTGGGGCGCCATGGGATTTCCAGTGCCGTAAATACCCCGCTACCACCCTCGAAATCGCCGTCCGTATAGGTCCAGTCAAACGCACCTGTCATTTGCGAACCATCAGCCAAAAAGACGTCTTCCAGTATGTAGCTTACGGTTTCGGCCTGAACAGCGCCCACTGACATAATGAAAGCCAGACACACGGCCACAACGCCAGGGCGGCTATTTGTCTTCAGGAACTTATGCTGTTTCTTCATCATCGAATACCTGGTTGCTTCAGTTGCCTGTTCCTTCCAGGCCGGGTTACCCTGTTTATAAAATTGGGATAAATATCCCAATAATGGCCGGGATGATAACACATATATGGCTCGGTCCAGCCATACAATGTTAACAATGTGGTATTAAGGTTTTATTAAGTTGTAATGAACTTCGCCTTTGGGTGAAAACGAAAGTACCGTGGTTGCTTGTATCAGTCTCTGGTGTACTTCTGGAAAGAACCCACTTGTGATCTTCAACGTAACTTGCTGTAGGTGTTGAAGTACGGCAGGTCCAACCGGTCGATGCCACACCGGCTTTAAACCTGCTGGCTGGTTACTGGTGCTTGTTTTCCTGGTGTTCGTTAAAAGCACGTACAGCATCCGAGACCCGGACAAAGATGTCGTCTTCAGAGAAAATGGGCTCCATGCCGGTGTTCAGCTGCACTTCGCGCAATGGCAGATGGGCCCGGGCCAGCGCCAGTTCAATACCCTGGTCCCTCAATTTCTGAAAGAAGGGTCGCAGCTTTTCCATGGCAGTGAAGTCGACAGAGGGAATGGCCCTGGCGTCGATTATGACCTTGCGGACAGGTTGCTCCTCACGGTCGATAAAACCCTGTAGTCGTTCCATGAAATAAGTGACGTTGGCAAAGATCAGTGGCCCATAGAAACGGTAAGCCACCAGGCCGGGTATATCCTCCGTCTGGTCGTCATCTCCCAGGTCGTGGAGTTCGTCGGAACCCGGCTTGCGTACCAGCAGTGCGTCATGGGGCCGTGCCAGATCGGCAAGCAGGATGGCGATGGAAAAGGCGGTGCCCAGCAGTATGCCCGGCAGCACCCCGATGAACACCACGGCGGCGGTCGTGGTAATCGCGATCCATGCCGTCTGGCGGTGCCGGACCCACATATTCTTCACATCGGCTATGTCGATGAGCCCGAACCCGGTGTATACCAGGATGGCCGCAATCGTCACCTTGGGCAGTTGCGTCAGGGCCCCTGCCGCAAGCAGCAGAAAACCTGCCAGAAAGACCACCGAGGCCAGGTTTGCCACCTGGGTGCGACCTCCTGTTGCGCTGTTCACCAGGGTGCGGGTCTGGCTGCCCCCCACGGTAAACCCCTGCACCGCACCGGCGGCCAGGTTTGCCGCGCCCAGCGCCATCAGTTCGCGATCCGGGTTAATGTCGTAGTCGTGTCTTTCCGCCATCGCCCGGCTTAGCAGTATGCCTTCGGGAAAGATCAGCATGGAGAGACCCAGCGCTCCCATGGCCAGGGTGGCAATATCATCCAGCTTGAAGGTGAACTCCATGGCTTTGGGGGCGATACCACTGATTGCACCGATGGTTTCCACGCCCATGGCACCGAAATCAACCAGCAATCCGCTGGCAAGGGCCAGGAAAAAGACCGGTACCAGCGGGGGAAGGCGGGTGATGAGGCGTTTAAAAATCACCAGCAGCACCAGCGTCGCAACTGCAACGCCCAGGGTCGGCAGATGAGTATCCGGCACCTTGTCCACC
>JAOUCV010000178.1 GCA_029859555.1 Gammaproteobacteria bacterium | reverse complement strand
GAGCGAGATGTTTGGCTACATCGGCGACCTGCGTACCATGACTTCCGGTCGCGGCCAGTTCACCATGGAATTCCTGCACTACATGCCATGCCCGAGAAACGTGGCCGAAGACGTGATCAAGGAAACCAAGGAACGCGAGGAGAGCAAGAAGTAACCGCACTCCACCTGACAGCTGTAATAGAGGAATGAAAAAGGCCGGTTAGTACCGGCCTTTTTTTATGTAAAACCAGCGCTATCGCCGCCGGACGGCTACGACACCAGCAGGCTGATCACGGCAGCGGCGGTCTGCATGTTGATATTAATCTGTATTTCACAATATTCCGGGCAGGTATCAGCCGGGGTTGGGTCATCGGCACAACTGCATCCGGCAATGATGCCATTGTAAAAGACGCCGGCCCTTACCTGCAGCGTCCCCGACACCTCGGCAGCATTGGTAACCACGAGCTTGATATCTTCGTCACAGGCATAGCTACTGTATGACAGCCCCTGCTGCAGCGGCAGGCATGCGGCATCCAGCTGCTCGATATCTGCTTTCAGAACGGTCTCGAAAGCAGCAGTACCCCAGGCATCCAGTGCTGCGTTCAGCTGGATCGTTGTTTCCATGTCAGTCATTGCCAGGCTTCCCGGGATGCAGCAAATAATCAGTTCAAATCAGTGGCAAGTTGTTTCAAATATTCGAGGGGAACGATCTCCAGCGCCTTTCTGTGCGTACGGGTTAAATGCACCCGTGGCGCCATATCATTCTCATAGGCTTCCAGCCAACGTGCCGCACACAGACACCAGCTGTCGCCGGGTTTCAGCCCCTTGAATCCGTATTCCGGCGCCGGCGTTGATAAATCATTGCCCCTGAAACGGGAGTATTCGAGAAACGCGCCGGTCGCTTCAATACAAACCGTATGCGAGCCGGGATCATCATCACAGGTATTGCACTTTCCGTCTCTGTAGAACCCCGTTACCGGGTCATCACCACAGGTTACCAGCGGTTCCCCGAGAACATTTATTGACTCATCTTTTTCCATCAGGCAGCTCCCTTCACACGGATTTAAAACACGGCAACAATCATTCTACTGCTTTTCATGCGTTACAACGGCCGGCTTTCAGCGGCGGGGCGTTCCAGCAGTGACATTTTTCTTCAACGGCGTAGCTGCGAAAACAGTCCTGGTCTTTTCTTTCAGACAGCATCGCAAGCGAATCCAGTGCGCCCCCCATTTTGCACAGACCAGACCCGCCAGTTGCTGCTGCATATTATGCCCTACCCGTCCACGCCGTTGCTCAATCGTGTGCGATGGTCTTTTCTGTAAACAGGTAATCCTTCAGCTCCTTGTCCATGGCCGGGTCCTGGCGCCGGATCCACTCGAGTACCATGGCGGCATGTTCTTTTTCCTCGTCACGGTTATGCGCAAGAATCGCCTTTAGCGCCTTGTCCTTGCAGGCGTCGACGCGCTGGTTATACCAGTCGACCGCTTCCAGTTCTTCCATTAAAGAAGTAATCGCGCGGTGCATGTCACGCGTCTCGTCCGAGAGTTCATTGATCGGTTCGTGGTAGCCTTCGTTTGCCATGGTTTTGTCTCCGCTTGATGTGTAAAAAGAATAGCATGCTCACCGGTAACGCCCATAGTTGCGGCCAGCTTCAAAGTGTCTGCGATACCCAGATAACCAGTGGTAACGTCACCACGGCAGCAAAGACCTGCAGCGTGATCAGGTTGGCCATCAGCGGGGCATCACCGCCCATTTGCCGTGCCAGCACAAACGAGGAGGACGCCGTCGGTACGGCCCCGGCCAGCATCGCGATGGTGCGCGGCAGGCCCTCCACCCCGAACAACAGGCAGCCGGCCAGCATCAGCACCGGCATCCCCAGCAGCCGCAGCAGTGCGCCAAACACCACCAGACCGCGGTGGTCCCTGATACCACTGAGATGAATGCCCGCCCCTACCGCGAGCAGGCCCAGGCCAAGCGCGCCACTGCCGATGATATCAGCAATGTTGTACAGCAACGGCGCAAGGCCCAGCCCGGTTATATTCAGAAAAGCACCCAGCACACAGGCGATGATAAACGGGTTTCTCACCAGCTTGCCCAGCACCTGCAGTAGATTATTTTCTACCTCACCATAGTGCGCCAACACTATAATATTTATTATATTTAACGGCGGTATAATCACGGCCATGGTGACTGCCAGATAGGCCACGCCGACATCTCCAAGCAGCAAGCCGACTATCGACAGGGCAATAAAACCGTGCCAGCGAGTCGCCCCCTGTACCAGGCTTGAAAAGGCAGCGGGTGAGACCTTGAAGTAACGGTGCAACAGCGGCTGCAACAGCAACAACAAGCCGGTCATGGTGAAAATGGCAAACAGCAATGCCCCGGAGAAGCGCACAATTTCGGCAGAGCCAATATCCGCCACTGCCAGTGTCTTCACCAGCAACACCGGGAACAATACGAAGTAGCAGAGGTTCTCCAGCCCGCGCCAGGCCGAGTCATCCAGCAGCGAGGAGTGCCGCAGGTAATAGCCCAGCACGATGACGGTAAACACCGGCAATAGCGCAGAAATCACCAATAGCATGTCAGGGTTTGCTCAGCAGCACTGACTCGGGCAAGCGCGAGAAAATCTGCGCTTAAAAGGAATCTTCAACGAGCAGTTCGTCGAGTGGTAATTGTCCTGGCTTCGGCCAGGGTTCGCTGGTGCCTTTACCAATAGCCACCATCGGACCCATCACATAATCTTCCGGCAGCTTGATCAACTCGGCAACCTGCTCAATTTCATAACCGATCATGGGGCAGGACTGGTAGCCCATGTCCTGTGCGGCCAGCATCATTGTCTGCATTGCAATCCCGATGGAACGTTGCGCCTCGTCGCGCTGCAACCACTCACGCCCTTCATGGAACGGGCCCATCCAGTTAACCAGCAGATCAGCAACCTCATCCGGTGCATTGGCCCAGTACCTTTCCGGGTTTTTGGCCCACGCCTTGATATCTGCGGTAAAAAGAACAAGCAACGAGGCATCGGTTATCTGCGCCTGATCATTACCGAATTGCTTGCGCAGTTTCGCGCGCAACTCCGGATCACGGAATATCACTATGCGCCAGTGCTGGATATTAAAACTGGTCGGCGCCTGGATAGTTGCTTCCAGCAAGGTGCGCTCTTCATCGGCGCTCAGCTTGTGCGTGGCATCAAAGGCTTTCACGGCACGGCGTTTGTAGATAGCTTCAATCGTATTCATAGCAGCCTCTCTGCAGTTCAGGAAAAAACGTTACTGTTTCAGTCAAACACATACGACAGCCACCAACCTTACTAAAACCGGGATCCCGGCGGCGCACATCATTGGCCCGGCACCCGCGCAAATGAAAGAATTCCATCAGGCATTACCCTGTCCTCACAGGTGAATGCAGAACCACATTGCGGACATCCCGCAAGCGCCCTCACACGAGCAGCCATTCCAGCACCTTGACCAGCGCAAGCAACCCCAGCAACACTACCGCCATGGTAGCAGCCAGATAGACAAGTGCCGTGTTCAGGCTTTCCGGTTTGTCAGTAACAGTATCCGCCACTTTATAAAACTCGATCATATCCACTTTATTGACAACCTCGTAATCAGGATCCTCGATCAGCCTCAAGGCCTCATCCCTTTGCTCATCCAGGTATACCCACAGGCTGGGTTCCGTCATCAGGAAGGGAGTAATGATACGCGCCGTATTTTCACCGTTGATGAGTGCAGGAATCCCATTGGTCTCAAGCAAATCCTTCAACACATGCAACTGGCTGGCATCGATACTCTTGATGATACGTTTCATTTAACAGGCTTCCTTGACCTTAAGGCAGCATCAAAAGCGAAGTTTGCCCAAAGCTTCGCCTCTTCGGGGTCATCGTATATTTCTTCAGGAGCCATGTAGTAGCACATTTTAATCTTGCTGGATTTCTTTTCGTATTCGAACTGACCCAGGCCACGCTGCTCGAACTCGGTTGACGAACGGCCATCAGCCTTGAGGTATAAAACCTCGTCGGCAACCAGGGCAAACATCAGGCCATCATGGAAAATACCGTAAGCCCCGAACATGCGCCGTGCCTGCACAGGGCCGAACAGCACAAATACCTCCTGGAGATTGTCTACGAATTCACTCATTTATATACTGGAATACAGCAATAAAATCAGACCTCCCTGAACCACATCAGTCAGCCGGAACGGTACGTTCCAGCGCCCATTGTCGAAGCGCACCGATCTGTTCTGACATGACCACGGAAAGGGGACGGGTATTGGCCAGTTCGGACTCTATCAGCCCGGTTGATAGTGGTACGCCCCGGGCATAGGATGCATAGAGCGCGGAAACCACTGCCTGCTCCAGTTCTGCACCGGTGAATCCCTCGCTATGACCGGCCAGCGCCTCCAGATCAAACAGGGTTGCATCAAGACCCCGCTTCTGCAGATGGATCTGAAAGATTGCGGCACGAATATCTTTCTGCGGCAGGTCGACAAAGAAAATCTCGTCAAACCGTCCCTTGCGGACCAACTCGGCCGGTAACGCCTTTATATTATTGGCGGTGGCCACCATAAACACCGGCGACCTCCTCTCTGCCATCCAGGTAAGCAGCGTACCCAATACGCGGTTACTGGTACCACCATCTTCTGTTCCGACGCTGAGTCCCTTTTCGATCTCGTCAATCCACAATACACAGGGGGCCATTATTTCCGCCATTTTCAGAGACTCGCGCAGATTCCGTTCTGTTTCACCATGGTATTTGTTGTACAGGGAACCAAAATCCAGTCTCAGCAAACCCACGCCAAACAAGCCGGCAACTGCCTTGGCGGCCAGACTCTTTCCACAGCCCTGCACCCCCAGCAGCAGGACACCACGGGAAGGATCCAGCCCCGGTGTTTTATCAGGAAAAAGAAAGGTCTGCTTGCGTTGCTTGAGCCAGTCTTTCAACCGTTGCATACCCGCAACATCAGCATAATTTGCCGTGTCCGCTTCAAAACTCAACAGGCCGTCATTTTTCAGCAACTCATACTTCGCCTTCATCAGGCCTGGTAAATCGCTGTGCGTGATTGCGTCGTCATCATAAACAAGATTACGAGCCAGTCGACTAACATCCAGAGCAGTCATCCCCTGGAGACTGGAGACCATCTGATCCAGTGAGTCCTGATCAATATTT
>JAOUCV010000013.1 GCA_029859555.1 Gammaproteobacteria bacterium | reverse complement strand
AGTACTTTCTGTATGGACTGGCCACTCTCTACCACGGCAGCCATCGATGCCAGCTGCCGAATTTCACGCGCCAGTGCCCAGATCACGATTTGCGGCACCACACCCTCGGCACGCAGGCCCTGCAAAACCCGCACGCTGCGCGCACCATCACCGGAGAGCGCCGCATCGACCAGGCCGTAGACGTCATAACGGGCGTTGTCGCCCACCAGTGACATAACAGCTTCGGCATCAACCACGCCGTCATCCTGCAACAGCGTCAACTTGTCAATTTCCTGCATGCAGGCCAGCAGGTTGCCTTCCACCCGGTCTGTCAGCAGCGTCACCGCTTCTGCCGTCGGCCTGAGCCCCCGTTGCCGCATGCGCTGCTGCACCCAGGCAGTAAATTCCGCGCCGCTCAATGGCCACACAAACATCACCACACCGGCCTTGTCGAGCGCCTGTACCCACTTGCTCTTGCGGGCCGCCGCTTCCAGCTTGCCGGCCGTTACCAGCAACAGGGTATCTTCGGGGAGTTGTTCGCTATAGGCACGCAAGGCCTTGCTGCCGGCATCGCCGGGTTTACCGGTCGGCATGCGCAGCTCGATAATGCGGCGTTGCGAAAACAGCGACATATTGCATGAACCGGCCAACAAGCTGTCCCAGTCAAATCCGGGTTGCAGGGTCAGCACCTCGCGCTCGTCATAACCCTGCGCACGGGCAGCCGCACGCACCGCATCGGCCGCTTCCATGACGCGCAGCGGCTCATCACCACTGATAAAATAGACGGCTGCCAGCTGCGTCGCGAGGTGAGTATCCAGCTGTTCGGGAGTTAACTGCATTTGCTGTGGTGCCCTAGCGCGCTGCTGCCGCAATCCTTAACATGGCCATATTCACCAGGTTCTTTTGCAGGGTATGGCGTACTGCATGCTTCTCGCGCTCACTGCCCAGCACATCGGTGCTCTTGTACAGGTAGGCACGACTCATAGTGACCGTTTGCGAGTCAACAATGGGCAGGTTTTCTGCGGTCGCCACGGAAAACTGGATGGTCTGCCTGAGTACGTATTCCAGTACCTTGCCGGAGGTGTTAACCGACAACACATCACGTTTCCTGTCATTCTCCAGGATACGCAATACCGCGGTAGCATCCTCAAGACGTTCCGTAACCTTTGCGCCACGGGCACGCAGGGCCTCGGTAAAATCATCTACCAGTGTACTGAAGGGACTGCCGCTCTGAATGTAGACCACCGACATCTCCGGCGGCAAGGCCTCGCTGCCACGCAGGTGAAAACCGCAGCCGGACAGGCTAGCTATAACGAGCATCACCAGCAGATTTCTTGCCAGCCGCCTGACAGGAACAGCATGCAACATTATTACCTGCCCCACTAGATCACCACATTCACAAGCTTGCCCGGCACGATAATTATTTTCCGCACCGGCTTGTCGGCAATGTGCTTAACCACATTCTCTTCAATGCTGGCGGCCGCCTCGATCTCTTCTTTTTGCGCATCGACCGCGACACTGATCTTGCCGCGCACCTTGCCGTTGACCTGCACCACCAGTTGCATCGATTCCTGCACCAGCGCTGACTCGTCCACTTCCGGCCAGCGGCAATCGATCACTGCCTGCTGATGCCCGAGAGCGGCCCACAGGGTATGCGTAATGTGCGGCACAATCGGCGACAACATCAATACCACCGCCTCCAGCGCTTCCTGCATCACTGCCCGCCCCTGAGCCGAAGCATCCTCAAAGCGGCTTATCTCGTTGAGCAATTCCATGTTGGCCGCAATGGCGGTATTGAAAGTATAGCGCCGACCGACATCATCACTGACCTTGGCAAGCGTTGCGTGCACACTCTGGCGCAACGCCTTTTGCGCCGCAGTCAGATTATCCTTCTGCAGCACCTCTGCCGGCCCGCCGTTTATATGCCCGTGCGCCAGCTTCCACAAACGTTTGAGAAAGCGATGCGCGCCCCCCACGCCGGAATCCGCCCACTCCAGTGACTGTTCGGGCGGCGCGGCAAACATGGTGAACAGACGTACCGTATCGGCGCCGTATCGATCAATCAGCCCCTGCGGATCGACCGTGTTGCCTTTCGATTTTGACATCTTGGTACCGTCTTTAAGCACCATGCCCTGTGTCAGCAAGCAGGTAAAAGGTTCATCGGATGTCAACAGTCCTTCATCGCGCATCAGCTTGTTGAAAAAACGCGCATACAGCAGGTGCAGCACGGCATGTTCAATACCGCCGACATAATGGTCGACCGGCAGCCAGTAGTCGGCCCGCTCATCCAGCATGCCATCATCCTTGTCCGCGCAGGCATAGCGCGCGTAGTACCAGGATGATTCAAAAAACGTATCAAAGGTATCGGTTTCACGTTCCGCACTGCCGCCACATTCCGGGCAGGTGGTGTTGATAAACCCGGCCATTTTCTTCAATGGCGAACCGGTCGCATCCACCGTCACGTCGGTTGGCAACACCACCGGCAGGTCTGCCTCGGGCACCGGCACCGCGCCGCACGCAGCACAGTTAATCACCGGTATCGGACAACCCCAGTAACGTTGTCGTGACACACCCCAGTCACGCAGGCGGTAATTGACCTGGCGCGAACCCTTGCCGGCCTGTTCCAGCCAGTCGCCGATGGCCTCGAAGGCCTGCCCGGAACTGAGCCCGCTGAATTCTCCGGAATCCTGCAACCTGCCCTTTTCGGTGAAGGCAGCGGCAGCAATATCTACGACCTGCGCATCATCAAGCGGGACAATAACCTGCCGGATAGCCAGCCCGTTTGCCTGCGCAAACTCAAAATCACGCTGGTCATGTGCCGGCACCGACATCACGGCACCGGAACCGTATTCCATCAGCACAAAATTGGCCGCCCACACGGGCACTTCTTCACCGGTTACCGGGTGCACAGCTTTCAGACCGGTATCGATACCCTTCTTCTCCTGCGTTGCCAGATCGGCTTCCGCCACCCGCGTATTGCGGCACTCCTCGATAAACGCCTGTAACGCCGGATTACCGGCAGCCGCCTCG
Source organism: Gammaproteobacteria bacterium (assembly GCA_029859555.1). GTDB lineage: Bacteria > Pseudomonadota > Gammaproteobacteria > UBA9214 > UBA9214 > UBA9214. The sequence continues at coordinate 13,862 of JAOUCV010000013.1, read as the reverse complement.
ACCGCCAGTGGATGTTCAGGCGCAACTGCAACATAAGTCACCCCCATAAGCGTGTCCGGACGCGTCGTGTAGACAAGCAGTGTGTCACTACGAGCGGTGATACCGAAGTGCATTTCAATACCTTCCGAACGGCCAATCCAGTTACGCTGCATGGTGCGCACCTGTTCCGGCCAGCCGGATAACTGGTCAAGATCATCCAGCAGCTGTTCTGCATAATCGGTGATCTTCAGGAACCATTGCGGAATTTCACGGCGCTCAACCAGCACACCGGAGCGCCAGCCACGACCGTCAATTACCTGCTCGTTGGCAAGCACCGTGTTGTCCACCGGGTCCCAGTTGACCATCGCGGTCTTTTTGTAAACAACGCCCTTCCTGAGCAGGCGGGTAAAGAACCATTGCTCCCAGCGGTAGTACTCCGGATCACAGGTGGCGACTTCACGGTCCCAGTCGTATCCAAAGCCGAGCCGCTTGAGCTGCTTGCGCATGTAGTCAATGTTTTCATGAGTCCACTGTGCCGGCGGCACCTTGTTCTCAATGGCGGCATTCTCTGCCGGCAGACCAAAAGCATCCCACCCCATCGGTTGCAGCACGTTCTTGCCCTGCATGCGCTGGTAACGGCTGATGACATCGCCGATGGTGTAATTGCGCACATGCCCCATGTGCAGACGTCCGCTGGGATACGGAAACATGGACAGACAGTAATACTTCTCGCGCCCCGGATCTTCGGTCACCCGAAAGCTCTGTTGCTCGTCCCAGTACTGCCGCGCGCCGGCCTCGATCGTCTCAGGTGTGTAAATTTCGTCCATTGTTCCGCTTTGATCACAAAATTGAAGGCGGAAGAATACCTTAGCCGCGATACCCCCCACAACAAACCATTTCAGCACTCCTTCAAGCCAGCGGCAGCGGAAAAAACATTAAGCTATTGTTATGAATTGATAATTCATACGCGGCAGTGGATCTTGTCCGGGATTGCTATCGCCCGACAGGAGCGCAGACGAGATCTTCTGCTGCAATTTTCACATCAGCAGCAGTGCCGCGTTAATGGATGTAAACTGGAACATATATCTACAGGGAAACGACAAGCCATGACTGACGAAGACGATAAATCAACCCGCGAAAAACTGCTGACGGCCTATGACGATATGATGATGCGGGTCAAGACGGCCATCGAGGAGGCCGAGGAAAGCACCCTGCCGGTGCTGCAGCGATTTATCCACAATGCCCGTGATACCGCCGTGGAACTGGAAGAACTGACCAGGGAAGAATCGGAGAAGGTCGCCTACTACCTGCAACGCGATCTGCAGGACGCCGGCAAGCACCTGGCCGAGACCGGTCATGAACTGGGGGACTGGTTACGCTTTGATATTCACCAGATCGAGGATCGCCTGCTGTCGATATTGTCACGGGTTGCCGATCACACGCGCCTGGAACTGCAACAGTTTGAACATGACATCGAAGCGGGTCCGGCGTGGAACACCGGCGAAATCACCGGCCCCGGCACCCTGGTTTGCGACAGTTGCGAGGCCATTATGCGTTTTCATGCCACCGGCCATATACCGGCCTGCCCCGGCTGCGGTCACACCGTGTTCCATCGCAAATCCGTGAAAGACGAATTATAACGAGGCCGTACACGCAGGTATATCCAGCAGCGCAGGAGCCATTCACACAGGTGTATCTATGTGATGCAGGAGCGCATCTCGTGAGCGATTGCATGAACCAGACAGCATCGCGGACAAGGTCCGCTCCTGCAAGCGCGAGGGCCATTCATACAGGTGTATCTATTTGATGCAGGAGCGCATCTGGTGCGCGATCACCCTGCCTTTCTGCGACAAACCGCCCCGCACAAAAACAAACAGACGCTACTGAAAAGCACCACCGGTGTATTACCCGTTGTCACGTACGGCGTGGCGCCCTGCATCGGCAGCACGGCACTTCTGACCACGGCAATCTCGAATTGCCGACTCTGTTCAACGATAGCACCGCGGTGGTCTATGATCGCTGTAATACCGGTATTGGTGGCACGCAACATGGGACGCCCGGTTTCCTTTGCGCGCAGGCGCGCCATCTCCAGGTGCTGATGTGGCGCCAGTGACTCACCGAACCAGGCATCATTACTGATGTTCACCAGTAGCGCCGCTTCCGGCAGGTCCCTGATAATCTGCTCGCCAAAAACAACCTCATAGCAGATGGAACTGGATACCGGATACCCGGCAGCCTGCAACAGGGTCTGGGAGGCACCCCCACTGGAAAAATCGGCATTCGGTACCGCCAGCGCATCCAGGGTATTTCCGATCAGCCAGCGCAGCGGCAGATACTCCCCATACGGCACCAGGTGCTGCTTGTAATAGAATGCCTGCTCACCACCGAGCGAAATAATCGCATTAAAATATTCCCAGCTCGCCTTTTCCAGCACCGGAATGCCGGTCAATAACGAGATGTTGTTATTTGCCAATTCGGTATCGAGATAGGCAATGAAACTGTCTTGCACCTGGTCAAAAAATGCAGGGATGGCTGTTTCCGGCCATACCACCAGGTCGACAGGCGTCTCGGCAAAGGTCAGTTCCGAGTAACGCGTGATGGTACTCAGCAAATTCTCGGGCGCCCATTTGTCATCCTGACTGATGTTGCCCTGCACCAGCGCCACCTGTAATGCATCACCACGAGGCTCGGTCCACTGTATATTGTTGAGCAACTGTCCCCCGCCCCACAGCAACAACAGCAACACCACAGCGGGCACCCGGTACCAGCCCCTGACAACTGCCACCAGTAACGCCGCCGACAGGGCCACCGTCAGGCTGGTACCAAACACTCCCAGCACCGGCGCATAACCACCCAGCGGCCCGTCAATCTGGCTGGTACCCATAGTCAGCCAGGGAAAACCGCTGAATACCCAGCCGCGCAACCACTCGGAAACGGCCCAGCCAGCCGGCAGCGCCACTACCAGTGGCGCAAATGCCAGGGTACGAAAATAACGCCGCAAAAAATAACCCAGCAGGGCCGGGTACAAACTCAGGAAGGCAATCAATCCAAGGGTAATGAAAGTCGCTACCGGCGCAGCAACATTCCCATACACCTTGATACTGATAAACACCCAGGAAATGCCGGCACCAAAAAAACCGGCACCGAACAGAAAACCATGCCGAAACGCCAGTCTCGGCGTATCCAGCAGCCATTGATTAAACAGTATTGCCAGTGACAGGATAGCAACTGGAAACCAGCCAAACGGTGCAAATGCAGTGACAGCCGCCGCACCGGCAAACAACATCAACAGCGCGCTGTAACGCTCGGCCAGCCCGCTCACAAGGCGTTATCTAACTGGTCGCTCCGGGCTTCGGCCGGTCCTGGTAACAGCGTCAGCTGTAACATGTGGATACGACGGCTGTCAGCGCGCAGCACCTTGAACAACAGCTTGCCAAGCACCGCGCGTTCACCGCGCTTGGGCAAGTGCCCGATCGCATGCACCACCAGGCCACCGATGGTATCGAACTCGTCATTGGGAAGCGCCATGCCGAAGTATTCGTTGAAGTCCTCGACCGGCGTCAGCGCCTTGACGGTATAGTGCATCTCGCTGTGTTTGCGAATGGTGTCTTCTTCTTCTACATCGTGCTCGTCTTCGATCTCACCCACGATCTGTTCCAGCACGTCTTCAATCGTCACCATACCGGCGACGCCGCCGTACTCATCCACGACCATGGCCATGTGGTTACGGCTTGAACGGAATTCCTTCAACAACACATTCAGACGTTTACTTTCCGGTATAAAAATAGCCGGTCGCAGGATATCGCGCACATTCAGCCGCCCGTCATTGCGCTCGAAGGCGTACAGAAGCAGGTCTTTCGCCAGCAGAATACCGACTACTTCATCACGGCTGTCGCCAATGACCGGAAAACGGGAGTGCCCCGACTCGATGATGGTGCGGATGAGAACATCACGACTGGCATCCCGCTCCAGCATCACCACCTGGGTACGCGGGATCATAATATCGCGCACCTGCATATCGTCGACCTGCAGCACGCCTTCAATCATGGCCAGCGCATCGGCGTCGAACAGGCCATTCATCCGGGCATCATGCAGCGTCACCAGTAGCTGCTCGTTATCGGCAGCTGCCCTTGTCAGCCATTTGGTTAACCGGGAGAACCCGGAATGCTGCGCAGCGACGGCGGGAGGTCGATCTTTATTCATTGTTTATCAGTATATTACAGGATGTTTATTATAACAGTATAAGTATCGTATTTGCGTCCGGCTGACGGAGTGCCGGGACGCGTTCAGGTACCGTATGGATTCTGATAGCCAAGACCGGCGAGCAATTCGGTCTCCGTGGTTTCCATGCGCAGCGCATCTTGCTGCTGCTTGTGATCATAACCCAGCAGGTGCAGTACACCATGAATCACCAGATGCGCCCAGTGCGCCTGCAGCGGCTTGCCCTGGGCGATTGCCTCGCTGGCGACCACCGGTGCGCAAATGACCACATCACCAAGCAAATCTGTCTCGACACCGGCAATGGCCTCGTACGGAAAAGACAACACGTTGGTAGGACCATCCTTGCCACGGTACTGCATGTTGAGCGCGGTAATTTCCGCCTCGTCAACAATGCGTATGGTTAATTCAGCAGCAGCCTGCTCGGCAGGCAATGCCTGCATGACCCACTGGCGAATCGAAGCCACGCCGGGGATGCCATCAGCAGAAACCGCGTATTGCACATCAACCGTTAACTGTATGTCTCTCATTCGTCCACCTTGCGTTCATATGCCTCGTAAGCCGAAATAATACGTTGTACCAGCGGATGCCTGACCACATCTGCCGAAGAAAAGAAGGCAAACCCGATATCGTCATAGTCCTTCAATACATCAGTCGCCTGGCGCAGCCCGGATTCGACATGCTTGGGCAGATCAATCTGGGTGATGTCGCCGGTCACCACGGCCGTTGAACCAAAACCAATACGGGTCAGAAACATTTTCATCTGCTCAACGGTGGTATTCTGTGCTTCATCAAGAATGATAAAGGCATCATTGAGACTGCGACCGCGCATGAAGGCCAGTGGCGCGATCTCAATAACGTTGCGTTCTATCAGCTTTGCAACCCGGTCGATGCCAAGCATTTCATAAAGTGCGTCATACAGGGGTCGCAGATAGGGATCGACTTTCTGCGTCATATCACCCGGCAGAAAGCCAAGCCTTTCACCTGCTTCCACGGCAGGCCGCACCAGCACCAGGCGACTGACCGTTTCCTGCTCCAGCGCCTGCACGGCGCAGGCAACCGCCAGATAGGTCTTGCCGGTACCGGCAGGACCAATACCGAAGTTCAGATCGTACTTGAGTATGTTACTGAGATAGCGTTTCTGATGCTCACCGCGTGGCGTAATGGCACCACCCGGTGTTTTGATAACGACAAATTCACTGCTGCTGCGATTGCCCTTGCCCGCCTGCTTGTCGGCGCCGGCCTCCTGCAAATGCAGATGAATCTTTTCAGGCGTCAGCGAACCGGACTCCGTCTCGGTGTAGAGGCTTTGCAAAATCTGGCTGGCGCGCCTTACCTCGCCGACACTGCCGATAATACGAAACTGGTTACCACGACTGTTAATCTCGACACCAAGACGCTGCTCCAGCTGGCGCAGGTGGGCATCGAGCTGGCCACACAGTTCAGCCAACCGTTCGTTATCGGCCGGTTCAAGCGAGATATCGACAGAATGGAGCTGTTTGCTCAAGAGGCCTTCAGATGTCCGGCAACATCAACAATTTCACCCCGCAGTGAGTTCGGCAGTGCCTCGGTAATCCGCACATCAACAAACTGCCCGATTAGCTCGGGGCCGGCATCGAAATTCACCACACGGTTGTTTTCAGTTCGACCACTCAACTGGTCAGCGCGCTTGCGCGAAACCTTCTCCACCAGGATGCGCTCGACATTACCCACCATCGCCTGACTGATGGCCGCGGCCATTTCAATGATACGCGACTGCAGGCGTGCCAGCCGCAGCTTCTTGTCGGCCAGTGAGACATCATCAGGAAAAGTCGCAGCCGGTGTGCCGGGTCGCTGGCTGTAGATAAAGCTGAATGAGTGATCAAAACCGATATCCTCAATCAAGCTCATGGTGTCCTCAAAATCCGCTGCAGTTTCACCGGGAAATCCGATAATAAAATCAGAAGACATGCTGAGATCGGGGCGTGCCTCGCGCAGGCGCCGGATAATGGACTTGTACTCGAGCGCAGTATGATTGCGTTTCATCATTGCCAGCACCCGGTCGGAACCCGACTGCACCGGCAAATGCAGATGCGACACCAGCTCAGGCACCTCCGCATAGGCCTGGATCAGGTCGTCGTTCATTTCCACCGGGTGTGAGGTCGTGTAGCGAATACGATCGATACCATCAATCGCTGCAACATAATGGATCAGGATTGCCAGGTCTGCTGTTTCGCCATCATCCATCAATCCGCGATAGGCATTCACATTCTGTCCAAGCAGATTCACCTCACGTACACCCTGCTGCGCCAGTGTCGCCACCTCGGCCAGGATATCATCAAAAGGCCGGCTGATTTCCTCACCGCGGGTATAGGGCACCACGCAAAAACTGCAATACTTGCTGCAGCCTTCCATGATTGAAACAAAGGCTGTCGGACCGTCTGCACGCGGTGCCGGCATACAGTCAAACTTTTCAATTTCCGGAAAACTGATATCGATAACCGGCAAGCGTGAACGACGCGCATCTTTGAGCATCTCCGGCAGACGGTGCAGGGTCTGCGGACCAAACACGATATCGACGTAAGGCGCGCGTTCCCGGATAGCATCACCTTCCTGGCTGGCCACACAGCCACCAACACCAATCACCAGGTGTGGTCGCTGATCCTTCATTTCCCTCCAGCGTCCCAGTTCGGAAAAGACCTTCTCCTGTGCCTTCTCCCGAATCGAACAGGTATTCAGCAACAACACATCTGCCTGCGCCGGGTCCTGCGTCAGCTCCAGTTGATGAGATGCCGCCAGCACATCGGCCATCCTGGACGAGTCGTACTCGTTCATCTGGCAACCGTGGGTCTTGATATAAAGTTTGTCAGCCATTGCTGTTCAATAAAGTGTCATTATTTTAGTCAATATACGTTGTTTCGCAGGCTGTTTCCATTTGGCTGCGGCAAGCGGATGATTTTAAACGTTTCGGCTGGCATAAAAAAAGCAGGACCCGTACAGCGGGCCCTGCTTTTCAATACCGGGCCTGGTACTTCCCGGCTGCCAGGCAGCCAGAAAGCCCCGGCACCGGTTATTTGACGCGACCCAGCACCAGCACCTCGACGCGGCGGTTTTCCGCACGACCCTCAGGTGTAGTGTTGGTAGCAATCGGGCTGTTCTCACCGGCACCAATCGCAACCATCTTGCTGGCATCCACGCCGGCATCGATCAGGTACTGGCTGACAGCAGTAGCACGTTGCTCGGACAGCTCCTGGTTGTACGCATCATCACCTACATCATCGGTATGACCGATCACCTCGATGAAGACTGAACGATCCAGCATCACCCTGGCGTCGCTGATGTTGGTATCAAGCACAGCCTTGCCCTGTTCTGTGAGCTCGGCACTGCGGCGCGGGAACAGCGCAACACTCGGGAAGCGGATGTTATCCAGTGCGCGCGGCTCGCCAATGACAACAATCTCGACGCGGCGGTTTTCAGCCTGGCCTTCCTTGGTATCGTTGGAAGCAATCGGGTCGTTTTCGCCACGACCAATTTCACGCAACTTGGCTTCATCAACGCCAGTGCTGACCAGGTATGCACTGACTGCCTCGGCACGACGCTTTGACAAGCCAATATTGTAGTTTGCATCACCGGTACTATCAGTATGACCAATAATAATACCTTCGTGGGCCTCCGACAGTTCCGGACGCAGCTGCTTGCGGTATTCTTCAATTGCAGCCTTGCCGTCTTCGGTAAGCTCTGCCTTGTCGAAGGCAAACAGTGCGGCTGTCGGAATCACAATGGCGCCAACCAGACCACTGGGCGCACCCTTGATGACTTCAACCGGTGCATTCAGCACCACACCATCACAACCAACCAGAACGGCATCAGCTTCGGTCCAGCTACCGGTATGCAGGCAATCTCCGGATCCGGTCTTGACAACATTGGAACTGGAATCTTCTGCATATCCCGGGGCATCATCACGATTTTCAGCGGCATTCACAGTAGCTGTAGTCAGCATTGCAGCAATCACCACGGCTTCCAGCAGCTTGCCAGTCATTCTCTTACTAAGGGTCATCTAAAATCTCCTGAAGTTAATTCGCGCGAGATTGTAACACCGCCAGAGCGAAAGATCGCAAAAAATAAGCCTCTTTCCCTGCACGTGGACTGCCTGCCTGATTATCACCACAGAGACGGTTTTTTCTTTACGGAACAGCGATTTCATAGAAGGGAGCCGGCCGATAAGCCGGGTTTTGTCGTGGACAGCCATTCATCTGGACACTGCGTCACCGCAGGTCTCAAGCGACCTACCCGGGAACCATGCGGGCCGCACGTATGTTCCCCTATTTGGCCTTGCTCCGGATGGGGTTTACCCTGCCACGCCTGTTACCAGCCGCGCGGTGCGCTCTTACCGCACCATTTCACCCTTACTGGCGCTGCGTGAACAGAACCAGCGGTATATTTTCTGTGGCACTTTCCATAGGCTCGCGCCTCCCAGGTGTTACCTGGCACCCTGCCCTGTAGAGCCCGGACTTTCCTCCCCGCCCATGCGGACGGAGCGACTGCCTGGCCGACTCCCGGCCTGAGTATAAAGGAAGAAAACAACAAGCAGCGGTATTTATTTCGCCGCACTCATGCGCAAACAGCCGATGCACCGGCTCAAGGCGAACGTCCGAGCAGCCGGCCCAGCAATTGTTTGACAATGCCGCTTGCACCGGCACGGCGCGGGTTTGACTTTGGGTACAACTGACGCTGCATATTCAGCAGGCCAGCATGTTCAGGATCAACATTCAGGCCACGCCGCACTGCCATCTGGGCACTTTCAAGAAAATCCAGTCGATGTTCAGCCATCGCGAGATTGTAATAAACCTCGGCATCCGCTATTTCGCCAACTGCGGCCTTGCGGCATAACTTCACCCCGTTTCTGTCACCCATGTAGACACGCGACAGACCATAAAACGAGGTATAGCGGCTCTGATAGACATCATCCAGTTCCGCACTGCCATCGGCGGTGCGAAAAAACAGCGATGCGCCTTCATAATCGCTGCAGTTGAAACAGCGCAAACCCTTCTTGAAGTCATCACGCAAATGGACCCGGTTGATGGTTCCCGGTGAAACAAATCGGTCTCCCATATCGCCCTCCCCAGAGCAGATACCCCGATTGATATGGATGCGGCTTGAATAAACAACGCACAAACCACACACTACCCCTCAACAAGTATGGAGATTAAAGCGTTTACATGAAAACGCAAGCCAAAGCTGTTGACGCTGTTGCAGTATTACCGCACGATTGGATTCTCTTTCGCTTTTATGCCAAATTTCTGACGCAGATATACCGGGATGAACATTCTTTTTGCCAGCGCTGAAGCCCATCCCCTGATAAAAACAGGTGGACTGGCTGACGTGGCAGGCAGTCTGCCCCGGGCTATCCGCAACCTGCGCCACGACATCCGCGTTGTCATACCGGCCTACCAGTCAGTGCTGAAGCAGCCGGAAAAATTTACCCTTGTTGCGCACCTGGTGCTGGAAGGTGTCACTCAGCCGGTGCGTATCCTTGCCGGGCGCCTGCCGGGCAGTACGGTCACCCTGTACCTGGTCGACTCACCGGAACACTTCGACCGACCAGGCAACCCCTACACTATAGAATCGGGCGCTGTCTGGCCGGACAATGCTGAACGCTTCACCAGCTTCTGCCGTGCCATCGAGGCATTATCACTGGACGCGGCCGGCCTCGACTGGCAACCCGATATCGTGCACTGTAATGACTGGCAAACCGGACTGGTACCCGCGCTGCTGGCACGCCACCTGCCTCGACCGGCCAACCTGTTCACCATTCACAATCTCGCCTACCAGGGCCTGCATGACTGGAAGGCATTCAAGAAACTGAATCTGCCTGCTGATTTCTGGTCAACAGAGGCCATGGAGTTTCACAACCAGTTTTCCTTTATCAAGGGCGGCCTGGTATTCGCTGACTGGATCACCACGGTCAGCCCGACCTATGCGCAGGAAATTCAGACCAGTGAACTCGGCTACGGACTCGAGGGACTCATCAGTCACCGCGCCGACACGCTCACCGGCATCGTCAATGGCGTTGACTACAGCGTATGGAATCCGGGACGTGACCTGCAAATACCGGTGACGTTCAATGCCCGCTCGCTCAGCCACAAGATCGAGAACAAGCGTGCGCTGCAGGAGCATTTCGGTTTACCGGTTGACGAGCGCATTCCGCTGTTTGCGACCATCAGCCGGCTGGTAGAACAAAAAGGCATCGACCTTATCCTGGACATTGTGCCGCAACTGGTAAAACACAACGCACAACTGATCGTACTCGGCAGTGGCGATGCAGAGATCGAGGCAGACATTCGCTCTGCAGTAAAAGCATATCCTGAAAATGTTGCCGCATTTATTGGTTATGACGAGTCACTGTCACACCACATCGAGGCCGGCACCGACATGTTTTTGATGCCCTCGCGTTTTGAACCCTGCGGCCTGAACCAGATATACAGCCTGCGTTACGGCACGGTACCCATCGTGCGCCACACCGGCGGACTCGCTGACACGGTAACAGACACCACCCCGAAAACACTGGAAACAAAAACCGCCACCGGCTTCAGCTTCGATGCCGCCACTTCAGATGCGCTGCTTGCAGCCGTCGAGCGCGCACTGGTCTATTACCGTCAGCCGGATATCTGGCAACAGCTGGTCTGCACCGGAATGAAACAGGATTTCAGCTGGAAACGCAGTGCGCAACTCTATATAAAACTCTATGAAACCATTATTGCCCGCCGCGCTGGCGAACCGATCGCGGAATCCGCCTGATCTTGCCCGTCTCACCCGGAGCACCCGGAGAACCAGCATAAAGGAGAAGCAGCTCTTCTTTTACCCGGCAACATTCATGTAACGAAAAATTCACCGCCGCAATGCAGAAATTCTACTGCCCCGTCTGCAGAACTCAAAGATACGGCTGCAGCAGATCCAGCATCAACCGGATGTGTTCATCATCGTCATTCAAACAGGGAATGTAACGATACTGCTCACCACCGGCATCCATGAAGATAATGCGATTCTCCTGGTCCAGTTCCTCAATGGTCTCCAGGCAATCGGCACTGAAGGCAGGACTGATAATGGCAACATCATTGACCCCCTGCCCCGGCAGAGATGCCAGCGTCGCATCAGTATATGGCTGCAGCCATTCGGCCTTGCCAAAGCGCGACTGGAACGTGGTGACATACTCTTCCTCACCCAGGCCCAGCTGCTCGACCACCAGTCGCGTGGTTTTCTGACAATGGCAATGATAGGGATCTCCAAGCGTCAGGTTGCGCTTTGGCATGCCGTGATAGGACAGCACCAGCTTTTGCGGCTTGCCATGTTCATCAAAGTGCTTGCGGATACTGTTCGCCAGCGCCTCGATGTACAGCGGGTGATCATGGTAGCTGTTAATGAAATGTAACTCGGGGACCCAGCGCCACTGCTTGAGCTCGTCGGCAACCGCGTCAAAGGTCGAACCGGTTGTCGGCCCGGCATACTGCGGATACAGGGGTAACACCAGCACCCGGTGTATACCCTGCTGTTGAAAAGCCCGCAAGGATTCAGCAATCGAGGGCTTGCCGTAACGCATGGCCAGTTTCAGCTCGAAGTCCTGCCGGCCACTGTCATGCAAAGCCTGTTGCAGCCGCTCGCGCTGGCGCTTGCCGATCGCCATCAGCGGTGAACCGTCTTCTGTCCAGATACTTTTGTACAGCCTTGCGGATTTGGCAGGCCGTGTGCGCAAGATTATTCCGTGCAGAATCATCAGCCAGACCAGCCTGGGGATTTCAACCACACGCGGATCCGACAGGAATTCGTTCAGATAGCGCCTTACCGAAGCGGTCTCCGGCTGATCGGGTGTACCCAGGTTGGTAATCAGGATCCCGATCCGGTTATTTTTCTTTTCGTGAGCCTGTTCTGTTAGTGCGGTAAATCGATTCAAGACAGTTCCCCGGTCAGATATGGATTACGGCAACGGCAGAAACGCTGTTGCCGATAATACCGATATCATACAAGTAACCCCGTCAGACACAATCCAGACCGGTGCTTTCATACGCGTGGCAGGAACTTTCAAGCCCGGCCGCAAGCTGCGATGCAGCGGCGGACATTCGATATTAGCTGTTTCGATACCCAACAGGGCTGGCTCTGTCTGGCTATTGTGATGGACCTTTATTGCCACCGCCTGGCTGGCGACGGGTCAATGGATCGATGGATAAGCAGGTACCCGGCCATTGATGGGCTGACGATGTCACTGGATTCCAGTACGCCAGAGAATCCAGTTAGTCATCATTCTGATCGAGGCGCTCCGCTCATAGCAAGATCGATTTGCGACTGTTACCCCGGCGCATCCGCAAGAAGCTATGGAAAATGGATACCCGCTACCGCGTTACACTCAGGGATGACCCCCGTATCGGTGTGTGGTCGATGCTGTTGCTTCGTCAGCATCCCTGATAAACATCACTGCGCCTTTCCAGTGGCAACCATTACAGCAGTGACACCAGGCCCTTTGCCTTAAGACTCAGGCCACCTGTTTTTCGAGACGCGACGCTTTGAGTGACTGATACAACGATTCTGTTTCCGGTTCTGGCTGCAGGCCAAGTGCTACCGACAAAACCTGGACACAGCGACGATAAACCAGCAACCCTTCAGACTGACAGTCGGTCTCCAGACAGCAAATCATCAGCCGCTGATAAAACACTTCAACCAGGTCATCCACATCGATGCCCTTCCGGTAGCAGCGCATGGCCTGCTCCCAGCAGCCATTTTTTTCCAGGTAACGTCCAACTTCCAGCAGGTGGTGGATAAACTTACTGCGCAAGCGCTCGTGCATGGATACCGACCAGGAAGTCAAATCCTCTTTGGCCAGAAAGTGGTCGTGGTATTGATTGGTCAGATTTTCAGTCAAACATCCCACACTGAAAACATGCTTGCCCGTGACATCACTCATCAGGAGCCGATTCGACTGACCCAGCAGGCGTTCAAAAGACCAGACATCAACCCAGCAATAATTGGCATCCAGTGACAACTTCCCTTCTTTCAGCACCAGCACGCGGCGATCACCCAATATTTTCCTCAAGCGATGCAAGGTAGTATCAAAAGAGCGCTGCGCTACATCACCATCGGCATCCGGCCATAGTGCAGACATCAAGCTTGTGGTGCTGACTTCACGACCGCCAAGAGCAACGATCGCCTTTAACAGCTCAAGCGGTCGTTGTGGCGCCTTGCGGCTAAATTCAGGCGCTTTACCATTCAATAATAGAGAAAAACGCCCGAGGGTAAATACACTGACCAGTGGCGCCTGTTGCGATGCGGGGATATCCAGGTGATCCCGATCGCCATGCCGCAAATCTGTTCGGCGGCGGCTAAATCCGGGATGGTTGGAACCGCTGATTTTTTGCTGCTCAATGCCTTCAAGTGAAAGTTGCTCAGTCATTGTTTTTTTCATCAGGTAACCGGTCATAAGCGATTACCTGGCGCCTCCCCTGAGTTAGTTGTTTTGCTTGATGTTTTTTCTATTACACCAAACCCTGTTACAGGTAATTAATATATAATTAAGCCTGTTACAGATAACTTACAGATTGGCGATCCCGGGGATTAAGCTGCTGAAAAACCATGATAGAGGCCGTATCTGTGGTAAATACGCCTCAACAACCGCTGAAAAAAGAAGCCCGGCCAGGTGA
>JAOUCV010000177.1 GCA_029859555.1 Gammaproteobacteria bacterium | reverse complement strand
GTCACAAGACGGGCAGTCACTAGGTGTCCACCGGGTCCACATCCACCGACCAGCGTACCTGGCGGGCTGCCCTGGAGACTTCCAGCTCCCTGACCAATGTGCTGAGCAGGCGCTGCAACGCGCCTAGTTGCGCCGATTGCAGCAACAACTGGGCGCGAAAACGGCCGGCGCGGCGTTCCATGGTCGCCGGTACCGGTCCCCAGACCTCGACGCCCGGCAGGCCGGTGGCGCGGATACGCTGTTGCACGGTGGCCAGAAAGCCCATGGCGGTATCGGCAGACGCTGCCTCGGCACGCAACAGTGCGAGACGGGTGATCGGTGGCATCTGTGCACTGCGGCGCTCGGTCAGCGCGGCGCGGGCAAAGGCCGGATAGCCCTCGGTAATCAGCAACTGCAACAGCGGATGTTCCGGGTGACAGGTCTGGATGAGGACTTCACCGGGGCGTTCATGGCGACCGGCGCGGCCGGCAACCTGCACGATTAGCTGGGCCATCCGTTCGCTGGCACGAAAATCGGTACTGAACAGGCCATGATCGGCGTCGAGGATGCCGACCAGCGTGACATTCGGGAAATGGTGGCCCTTGGCGAGCATCTGTGTGCCCAGCAGCAGGCGGCTTGCACCACTGCGTGCCTGTTCCAGCAAGCGATCCAGCTCACCCTTGCGCCGGGTGGTGTCGCGATCGATACGGATATTCTCAATAGCGGGGAAGTGTTCTGCCAGCGCCTGCTCAACGCGCTCGGTGCCCTGGCCGACGGGATGCAGGTCGGTGCCTTTACAGGAGGGGCACACCGTGTCGACCGGTCTTTGGCTGCCGCAGTGGTGGCAGTGCAGGCGGTTGTCGTGCCGGTGCCAGGTGAGCCGTGCATCGCAGCGGCGGCACTCGGCAACCCAGTCGCAGCCATAACACATCAGGGTGGGTGCAAAGCCGCGCCGGTTCAGGAACAGCAGCACCTGCCCGCCGGCATCAAGGTGCTGGTGCATGTGCGCGAGCAACGGCGCCGACAGGCCATCTTCGAGGCGCTGCTCGCGTACGTCGATGAGCCTGAACGTGGGCGGGCGCGCGATGCCGGTACGTTCTGGCAGATCAAGTCGTTGATAACGTTCCTGTTCGACGTTCAGCAGGCTTTCCAGCGAGGGCGTGGCGCTACCGAGCACCACCGGGATGTCGAGCCGCCGCGCCCGCCAGATGGCGAGATCACGGGCCGAGTAGCGAAAACCGTCCTGCTGTTTCAGCGAGGCGTCATGTTCCTCATCAACGATGATCAGTCCGGGACGCAGCAGGGGGGTGAAGATGGCGGAGCGGGTACCAATGATGACCGGCGCCGTGCCCTTGCGCGCCAGTTGCCAGGCATTGAGCCGCTCGCGGTCACTGAGCCCGGAGTGCAGCACGGCCAGTGGCACCGGGAAGCGTTGCTGAAAGCGGTCAACCAGTTGCGGTGTCAGGCCAATCTCCGGCACCAGCACCAGCGCCTGTTGCTGTTGTGACAGCGCCTGTTCCACCAGTGTCAGGTACACCTCGGTCTTGCCGCTGCCGGTAACGCCCTCCAGCAGAAAAGGTGCGAACTCCCCGAAACGTGCAAGGATGCTATCGACGGCATGTTGTTGTGCCGGATTGAGGGTGTGGGGTGAGGCGCTGGTGTTACAACAGCCGGTAGCGGGTTCCAGGTTGAAGGGCTCAATCCAGCCCTTGTCTTGCAGTGTGTGCAACACGTTTGCCGGTGCCTCCAGTGCGCTGCGTGCCAGCCCCTGTGGCTGTTGCTGCAAGGCAGTCATGATGGCCTGCTGTCGGGCGGCACGTGCGAGTGTGCCGCTGTCTACAGCGCTGCCCGCCGCTGTCAGTCGCCATGCCGGTATCGCGCTTGCCTCGGGCGCTTCACCCTGTCGCAACAACACCGGCAGCGCTGCTGTCAGTGCATCACCAATCGGATGGTGATAATAATCACTGGCCCATTGCACCATCGCCAGCACGTCGGCATTCAGCACCGGTTCGCGATCCAGTATGGCCAGCGCGCGTTTCAGTTTGTGTGTTTCAACAGCAGATTCACTGGTAACGGCAAGCAATACACCGATGACTGTACGGCGTCCGAACGGCACGCGCACACGTACACCGTTTTTCAGTGTGCTTGCGTCGGTGCCATCGGGTAACAGGTAATCAAAACTGCGGTACAGTGGTGATGGAACGGCGATGCGAAGGAGGGTTTTGTGCACGTTTAGCGTGGTCGCTCGATCAATGTTAGTTGCAGCCTAGTTTAGCGTTAAAGTCTGACATCAATTATTACCAAACGGAGCTAAGCCCTTCATCTAATTAGAGGCGGTTTGTTATCCACAAAAGCTGTGGATAACTCTGTGGATGAAATGGGGTCAAGTGTCTCAAGTGCCTATTTTTGTAGTGCCGATGTTAAATTGTCTAAATTTTATCAACAGGCGTTATATATAATAAAATCAATATGATACAGTTAATTATAAGATTCTAATATACCCGCAAGAGCAGTTTGTTGCAGAAAAACATCAGTGTTTGAGCCGCTGTGTATAAGCACCTCATTTGGACTCAGTCCGGTAGTACCATTCCAACCCTGTATTTACTGTATTTACGCAATTCCAGTGGGTGTATTAGCGCGTCGCTGCGGGACCTGTGACGAACAAAAGATTTCCGTTTTCAGGCGGCGCTCATGATAGCACCGGCCCAGGGTGAGGGTGCCAGTCAATGTGTGTGTCGTGAGGTTGTAGTTTTTGCCGGTCAGCCAGGAAAGCGGCTGCTGTTGCAGCACGTGCGCGCCAACAATGCGCACGCTGTACCCGCCCGGGCCAGCGTGCGCCTGTTGTTGTTTAAAGTTCCTTGACGGCTTCGATCAGTTCGTTGGCCATGGCCTGGCCATCGCCATACAGCATGCGGGTGTTGTCACCAAAGAACAGTGCATTTTCCACGCCGGAGAAGCCCTTGCCCTGGCCGCGCTTGATGACGATGACATTCTTTGACTGGTCAGCGTTCAGGATCGGCATGCCGAAAATCGGACTTTCAGGGTTGGTGCGGGCGGTGGGGTTAACCACGTCATTGGCGCCGATCACCAGCGACACGTCGGTCTGCGTGAAGGCGGCATTAATTTCATCCAGATCATAGAGCAGGTCGTAGGGCACGTTGGCCTCGGCCAGCAACACGTTCATGTGGCCGGGCATACGGCCGGCAACCGGGTGGATGGCAAACTTCACATCGACACCGCGCTTGATCAGCAGTGCTGCCAGTTCCCATACCTTGTGCTGTGCCTGCGCCACGGCCATGCCGTAACCCGGAATGATCACCACCCGTTCTGCGTAGGCCATCATGATGCCGGCATCGGCCGCATCGATGGGCTTCATGCTGCCCTCGACGCTACCACCCTCATCATCACCACTGGCACCAAAGGAGCTGAACAGCACGTTGCCGATGGAGCGGTTCATGGCGCGCGCCATCAACTGCGTCAGCAGGGTACCGGCAGAGCCAACCACGGTGCCGGCAATGATCATGGCGGCGTTGTTGAGCACGAAGCCCTCGAAGGCGACCGCGAGGCCGGTGAGGGCGTTAAACAGTGAAATGACCACCGGCATGTCGGCGCCACCGATCGGCACTGCCATCAGCACGCCATAGGCGAGTGCCGCGATAAAGAACATCAGGATGACCATGCCGCTGAATTCATTTTGCACGATCAGCAGCGCACCAAGGCCGATCGCTGCCAGGAACACGGCCGTGTTGAACAATTGCTGACCGGGAAAACGCATCGGGCGGCGCAGCCAGCCCTGTAACTTTGCAAAGGCAATCAGCGAGCCGGAGAACGACACCGAGCCGATCAGTGCACCGAGTACCGCCAGTACCAGGAAAATCTGCGAATCAAATTCTGCACGGCCCTTGAGCAGTTCCACCGCGGCAATGGCGCCGGCCGCACCGCCACCCATACCGTTGTACAGGGCGATCATCTGCGGCATATCGGTGATGGCGACCTTCTTGCCGGACCACCACGCGGCGACACCACCGACGAAAATCGCCACTGTCATCAGCATGTAGTTGTGCATGCCCGGATGCAGGTAGGTGATCAGGGTGGCGACCAGCATGCCGACGCCGGCCCAGATAATGCCGCTGCGCGCCGTGACCGGGGAGCTCATCTTCTTGAGCCCCATGATGAACAGGATGGCGGCAACAAAGTAGCTGATTTCTATAATATTATCGATAATATTATGCATCAGTTGCTCTCCTTGCTGCTCTTGAACATCTCGAGCATGCGCTCGGTGACGACATAGCCGCCAACGGCGTTACCGGCTGCCAGTGCCACGCCGACGAAGCCGATCACCAGTTGCAGCGTGGTCTCGGCATGGCCCATGGCCACCATTGCACCGACCAGTACGATACCGTGTACAAAGTTGGAACCCGACATCAGCGGGGTGTGCAGGATGGCCGGTACCCGTCCGATGATTTCATAGCCGGTGAACGCGGCCAGCATGAATATATAGAGTGCTGTCATCCCCTCGATCATGATGCCTCTCCTTCAACCAGCGCGCGCGTTGGCGCATGGCGTATCTCGCCGGCATGGGTGAGCGCGCTGTCGGCGATCACCTCGTCATCCCAGTCCGGAGCCAGCTGGCCGTCCTGGATCATGGGTGTCAGGAAATTAAGCAGGTTCTTCGCATACATCTCGCTGGCGTGCACGGCCAGCATACTGGGCACATCGAGCGGGCCGTAAATGATGACGCCATTGTGATCAAGCTGTTCACCGGCCTGCGTCAGTTCGCAGTTGCCGCCGCCCTCGGCGGCCAGGTCGACGATCACCGAGCCGGGCTTCATGCCGTCCACCATGCTGGTCGGGATAATCTTTGGCGAGGGCCGGCCCGGCAGGGCGGCGGTGGTGATGACCACGTCAGCCGCTGCGATATGTTCAGCCAGGACAGCCTGTTGCTGCTGTTTTTCATCTTCTGTCAGTTCGCGGGCATAGCCGCCCGTGCCTTCGGCGGCAACATCGATATCAATAAACCTGGCGCCGAGGGATTCCACCTGTTCCTTGGTGGCGGCACGTACATCGTAGCCTTCGACGATGGCGCCAAGGCGGCGCGCCGTGGCAATAGCCTGCAGGCCGGCGACACCGGCACCGATGATGACGACCTTTGCGGGCCGGATGGTGCCGGCGGCCGTGGTCAGCATG
>JAOUCV010000176.1 GCA_029859555.1 Gammaproteobacteria bacterium | reverse complement strand
AGGAACGTATTAATCTTTTCAATCAGCCTGAATAATTCCGGCCGCTGCTATCGTAACCGTCAAATCGGCAGTATCGGCCCGGTATCAGGGCGCGGACCCCCGAAGAAATTCTGCCAGTTCGGCTGCAGTCAGCGCCTTTGAATAATACCAGCCCTGTACGAAGTCGACCCCCTTGTCACGCAGATATTCCACCTGATCCGCCCTTTCAACTCCCTCTGCGATAGTACGCAGATTAAGGCGTTTCGCCATATCGATAATCGACTCTACCAGGCCCGCCATCAACGAATCGGTTCCGATTGCATCGACAAACAACTTGTCAATCTTGAGGTAATCGAGTGGAAATGAGCTGACATAACTCAGACTTGAGTAGCCGGTACCAAAATCATCGAGCGCAATAGCAGACTTTCGCTCTCTGAGGCTGGTCATTACAGAACGGGCCACCCCGTTATCTTCCCTGATCAGGCCACGCTCGGTAATTTCATAAATTATCTGCTCCGGCATTATCGCACTACTGCCAAAAACCCTGCTTGACGTACTGAGTACCTTGTCCGACTCGAAATGGCAGGGACTTAAATTGATAGCGATATGAAAAGAACGATCATTGCCGAGCAGGCTTTCCAGCTCAACCCGGATCTGCCTCATCAGCCATTCAGTCATCGGCTCGATCAATCCGGTGTCTTCGGCAAGTGGAATAAACAAATCAGGTCGTACCCGTTTGCCACCGGGCTGCACCCAGCTGATAAACGCCTCCACACCCGAGCAGCGTCCGCTGGAAAGCTCAATGACCGGCTGATAATTAATTTCAAACTCGTTCTTTTGCAGGCTTCTTTCAAGTTCACCCTGCAGTGACAGACGCCGCAACAATATTCCAATCACCAGGAACACCAGCAATGCAGAGGTACCTGCTCCAATAGCACCGAGCATCAATGCCATGCGCACCCAGTCATGCAGAATCCAGGCATCAGCAGCAGCTGCGACCGAATAAATCCCCGGATAACCATCCAGCTCCACGGCAAACAGAGTGCGTTCAACACCATCCTTGAACAGTGCTCTCAGCTGTGTTGACCCGTCACCGACATCTGATTCGGATTCAACCATTTCCATGGCGGGCACATTGCCCTCCCATGCATACAGGTGCCCGTCCACACGCCGGATAAGCACTGCAAAACCCTGCTCTCCGAGATCAGCACCCAGATGACCGATCAGAACAGTCGGATGAATCAGCGCGCCTATTTCAGACCCGTCTTCACGCTGCCTGATTGCGATCAGGCCGTAACGATCCATCATCCTGATCTCAAGTGGACCCAGTAACCGAAAACCTGCAGCCGGCGGTGGCAGTTGCGGTTTAACCGGTGGTGAAACGACGCCCCAACTGCTGCAGAACAGCTTTCTGTCAGATCTGATAAGACCAATATCACTGATGCCGGGAATATCAAAGGCCATGGTATTCATCGCGGTCACATCCTCGGCTGTACAGCGATTACCCAGACTGGAGAGTGCGATCAGCCCCTGGTCAACATCGTTCAACAGATCCGAAGTATCCGTTGCGATCCCCTCGGCTATGGCGCGCAGGTTATCTTCGGCGTTTCCAATCGTTGTGTTGTAGGCAAGATAGATGGCATAGCTGACAGGTACCAGCCCGGCAAGTGCGGCGACCAGCGAAGCCAGCAAGATGGTGAATTTACGTCGCATGATAGTTAAGTGTTACCTGCGCATCCGGATTCCAGTTCCGCTTTCCCGATTTATGCATCATTACACCTGTCAACAGCCTGCAAGCGTAGACCCCGGAAAGGATTATAAGGTATGCTGCTCGGATATCTACAGGATATTACTGATATTTTTCAGGATAAAGAAGCTATGCCCAGCATATCGAAACAAGTCACCGCCGGCCTGATCATGCTCGTCTGCGCACTGCTGCTGGTCGGCTGTGCATCTCCCGGTGCAACCCTGAAGGTAAGACCGCAAAAAGAGGCCGGCATCCAGTACTCGCCGCAGGAAATAAGCCGGATGATGGATATCCTCGGTTATCAACGTTTGCTGACACGCGACCCGGATACCGGCAAGTCTGTCGCTATAGCAACCGGTGACGGTGAGTACCTGATGAGCTTCCAGCTCAGGGAAGACAACAGCATACAAGTTGCTGCATATATCGTCATTGGCAATGGGGCAATCAGGCTCCATATTTTCCAGACCGGTAGTGAAACACTGGACAGTACGGCGACAGAACAATACGAGGTACTCAGGCAACGGTTAATACTGCAATATGGAGCGGAACATGTCAGTGTTGGCCATCCTGCGTTTACACGCTGATGCAAACGACCTGCAAGAGAGACATAATGATCAGAACAATCTGTTTAACCACAGTGATTTTACTGTCGGCTTGCGCTGGCACCGGACTCATAAACCCGTTACCCCCGGTTGACTCGCCGGAAACCTCGTCGAGCGTGGTTTTAAATAACCTGTTCACCAACGTATCGCACTTCAAAAACCTGACCTTTACACTGAATGACAAACCCGTCTACAACTTTGGCAGTACCGCGAGCTTTTCCTTCCATCTGAACCAGGGCGAATACCTGTTTGGCTATACATACGGTTCGCAAAACTGCCAAACCGAAGTCCAGATCAGACCAAAAGCCAACTATGTCTTTAACCTCGGGCCAGACTGCCTGATAGAGCTGGAAAGCAGTTAAACACCAGCACCAGTCACGTAAAGGCAGCGACAATGGATATACAGGACTGGCTACCCTATCTGTTCTACAGCCTTGATTTGGTAATCAGGATAGGACTGTCATTACGTATCCTGTCTCGTAACATGTCCGTCGGTGTCACCTTTGCCTGGATGACGATCGTGCTGGCGGTACCCTACCTCGGTGCCTTTCTCTACCTGCTCATTGGTGAGAACCGCCTTGGCGAACGGCGCATCTCCCGCGCCAGAACGGTTATAGAGCAGTCAAAACAATGGCGAAAGACAGTCTGCAAGCTCGCGGGGCCAGTAAACCCGGCAATACCACTAAACTATGCAACGCTGGACCTGCAGGCGCGCAAGGTTATCGGCTACCCGACACTGGCGGGTAACCAGCTGAAATTATTGACAGACTTTAGCTCGACCTTTGATTCACTCATCGAAGACATTGAAAATGCCCGTTCATCATGTGCGCTGGAGTTCTACATACTGCAAGAAGGTGGCCTGGTTGACGACTTGCTGAAGGCTGTTTCCGAAGCACAGGAGCGCGGCATAAAAATCAACATACTGCTGGACTCACTCGGCAGCAAGGCATTCCTGAAGAGTGATCGTTGCAGAACCATGCGCAGCTCCGGTGTCAACATTACCGAGGCCTTGCATGTCAGTGCCGCCCGCATGTTGTTCCAGCGGATTGATATCAGAAACCACCGCAAAATAGCAGTTATCGATAACTGCATCGCCTACACCGGCAGCCAGAACCTGGTTGATCCACGTTTTTTCAAACAGGATGCAGGTGTTGGCGAGTGGATCGACATGATGATCAGGATCAAGGGGCCATCTGTATCGGTGTTGCA
Source organism: Gammaproteobacteria bacterium (assembly GCA_029859555.1). GTDB lineage: Bacteria > Pseudomonadota > Gammaproteobacteria > UBA9214 > UBA9214 > UBA9214. Next base: position 1,638 of record JAOUCV010000176.1, on the reverse strand, counting down.
CAATGTTACCAACATGGACTGGTCTGTCGAAGCCGGCAAGGTAGCCAGCTTCTCTGAAAAAACCATTTGCATGGATGAGGCGGGTGACATCCCGGTACAGGTCATACCCTCCGGTCCTGTTTTCAGGGAAGGCGCCATTCACCAGTTGCTGATGGGGGTCATCTTTACCGCGCGCCGCGAACTGGTGATCACAACGCCCTACTACGCACCGGATGACGCACTTACAGAAGCACTGGTGGCAGCAGCCAACCGCGGTGTTGATGTCACGCTGGTTATTCCAGCCCGGGTTGATTCACGCCTGGTCCGCTACGCCACGCCTGCGCTGCTGGACAGCCTGGTCGCAGCAGGTATCAGGGTGGCGCAGTTCAAGGGCGGCCTGTTACATACCAAGTCCATCACTGTTGACGGCAACTTCTGCATAGCCGGATCGGTAAACATGGACATGCGCAGCCTGTGGCTGAACTTTGAAATCAGCCTGTTCGTCTATCACACGGGGTTTTGCACGCAACTAAGAGAACTGCAGCAGCAATATATCGATCAATCAAGCTATGTTGATCCAGCAGAGTTTCGCAAACGCTCAAAGACCCAGCGGCTCGCCGCCAGCATCATGCGCCTGTTTGCACCGGTACTGTAAGCCAGCACCTAACTGCCCGCCTTGATTGCGCCGGTTACACCCGTGATAAACATCTGCGTGCCAATCACAGCCAGAATCAGTCCCATAAGACGCGTCACCATCATCAGGCCTTCATCTCCAAGCAGCTTGACCAGTCGCTCTCCAGACACAAAAAAGATATACGTCACCAGGCACAGCAACCCGAATGCAATAATCGTTATCAACATACCGGTCATGCCGCCACCTGATGAAAAGTTCATGGCAGCCGCGATGGTTCCAGGGCCGCCGAGAATCGGCATTGCCAGCGGCGTGACGGCTATACTCAATGCGCCTTGCATATTCTCTGTGCCGGCCGCCGTTGTGGCAGGACTATGCACCTTTGATTGCTGCCCGTGCAGCATTTGCAGACCGATCATGAATACCAGGATACCGCCGGTTATCTGGAATGCCGGCAAGGTAATACCAAATAAACTGAAAATCAGCTTGCCCAGCAGGATAAAAGCAACGATCAGGAAAAACGTTATTATCAGTGCCTTGAAGGCAATGCGCTTTCTGATCGCAGTTGAGTCACTTGCAGTCAGACCAAGAAATACAGGGGTATTTGCAATCGGGTTCATAATGGCAAAGAATCCCATGAACACGGTTAAAATATGACCTGTCATCTCATGCATCTATAAATCCTGCCATCCGTTATTGCTAATTGTTCCTTGCGGGCAATCCGGACAACATCCGCTGCACCATGCCATCGAGGCGTTTGCGACGGTCTGCATCATCCAGCTCGAGCATGGAGAATCCCTGCAGCGCACTGCGCCAGGCAACGATGCCGTTTGATGCCTGGGTGATCTCAATAACAATGGTGCCTTTCTCGTATTTTTCAGGATCGGGCGTGGAAAAATTAAGGCTGGGAATAACGCCGCTTCTTCTGGCAGCATCACTGTTCATACTGGAATTATTCAGCGACACACTGTAGCCGACCACCAGGTCACCCGGCCCCTGTTCCCCCTGGTAGCGGTAACCCCTGGCGT
>JAOUCV010000175.1 GCA_029859555.1 Gammaproteobacteria bacterium | reverse complement strand
GGGTTAACTCAGCTGTAATCAGACACGCAAAAAAAACCCCGCCCCCTTTCGAGGGCGGGATTTTTCAGGTCATTGCGATTGTATCGCGTTAACTGCGACCGGTATTAATTATTATTAAGCCAATCGTCGCATGAGCCATCGCCATTGCGGATCGTCTCTACAGAAACACCCTTTACCGGTTCCGAATAGCATCTGCCACCGTCCAGCTGGGTAGCCGTCAGGCCAGTGAAACCGCCATCGGTGTAAACCTCTTGACCTGCCGGACTACGTAGAAAATCAACGAACTGCCGTGCGCGTTTTCCATTACTGGATGTTGCCAGTTTGGCCAGCGAGTAGGTGATGTCATTGTTAACATTCGTCGAACCAGCCGGACGAGGAATACCCAGATCCGCAATATCCTGGTTACCTACCATGCCCTGTACGTCGAAGTTATCGTTGTTCAACTGGAAGGCAAGCTCGGTGATCCAGACAAAGCCCACATCCACAAACACAAAATCCGGGTCACTCACGATTCCACCGGGTGTTTCCACGTGATGCACGCGGGACTCATGGGTGTTGGCCTTGTTAAGTACCGCGTACTCACAGAACAGATAGTCACCCGCAGTACCGCAGCCACGTTGATCGAGATCATGCGAGGTATGGTTTTCACCTGCATCCCCTGCTAATGGATCACCGGATCCCGGAAGACGTCTTGCACCCGGTGATCCCGGCTGAGGTGTTGCGACGTTGGCCAAAGCAACCTGGATCCAGTCTGAAGCCGTTATGTCAGCGGTCACGTCTGTGCCGTCGGCAAGTGTATAGGTCATGTAAATGGTCGTCCCGGGGTCATTGGCCTTGACCCAGGTATGCGCATTTCTCATGTAATTGTTGGAGGCGTTATGGATGCCCTCGTTGATGTGATCAAGGGATGAAGCAGTCACATCGCCGGACAACAGGTCCATAATGATGTCGAACTGTGTATCAAATTCGGCATCACTCGTATACCTGGTATTACCGATGTCCTTGGGATTGCCAGTATTGTTTTGAGGGTCACCATCTCCTAGCACCATCAAATCGAGACGGTTACTGATATAGGGGACTGCCTCGTCAATGAAACCGTTATTCGCCAGGTCCTTCATCAGACGATAGTTGGTAGATGCAAATACGTCGAATTTCACCTGAAAATTGCCCGGCAGGAAGTTGCGATCTTCATCATTACCCAGCAGCATGCAACCGGATTTGATTTGCGCGCGGATTTGTCCCGGCGGAATCAATTCGACAAAGTAACGATTGGCATTGTCGTTCAAATCAGCCAGGGTAAAACGGCTGGCGTCGTTGGGGCGGTATGCCGGCTCGCTGCCGTCGCCCTGGCCGGTGTAGACATTAAATTGCTGCATGGCATCCTCAAACACCACCCACTGATTACCCGCCATGCCCAGGTTCAACTTGGAGCGGTCGGGATTACCGTGAAATTCAGTCGCCCGATCTGCGGGCAGGAATGCGCAAGGCCCTTTCAGCTCGTACGAATCACCTGGTTTGCCGGCAAATACGGCACTCGAGCCACCTGCGCAGGCAAGCGCTACAAGGCTGCCTAACAGGGTACTGGTTGTGAATTTGGTTGTTGTTAACATAATGGCTCCTCGTTCAGATGTGTTCTTGGGATTAATATGGATCTTTCTGGCCTGGTCAGCATCAATCTGTACCACAGCATTCTTTAAAATGATTTTGTTTAATGCTGGAAATCTGCGGTAACAATTCGATACTACTAATCAGGGATGCAGGAAACTATAGGGAAAGTCCTGATCGTGAGTAAGCAGATTTCTTGTTTGAAATATAATGAAACAGCAATACTCGCATTCGACAAGCATCATCGGCCCATGTGGTAACGGCCAACCAGTCGAAGACTTTTTCAGGCGCTGGTAATACCCAGTCGAATGGCAAGATGGGTTAACTCGGCGATATTGCTGATATTGAGTTTTTCCTTGATATGCGTCATGTGATGACCAACGGTCTTTGGGCTGATATTGAGGATGCCGGCAATCTCATTAACCGACTTGCTGTCCGCCAGCAGGCGAAAAACCTCGAATTCCCGCGGCGTCAGGTCCTTGAGTCGCCCGCCATCCACTGATTTCCGTTGACCCACAAGGTGAGACATCATTTCCTCGCAGACATAAACGTCGCCAGCGGCAACTTTTCGTACCGCATGTATCATGACCCGGGAGGCGCTGCGCTTGGTGACGTAACCTTTTATGCCGGTATCGAGTGCGCGTTCCAGCATGACCTCGTTCTCGTGCACACTGAACACCAGGATGTTTGCCTTCGGGTCCCTGGCAATTATCCGCCGACAGGCTTCAAGCCCGCCCATGCCAGGCATATTCAGATCCATGATCAGTACATCCGGCCGACACTCAAAAAAACTCGTACAGGCCTCTTCTCCACTACAGGCCTCCGCGATCACATCAATATCGGAAGTACTTTCCAGCAGCCGGGTGTAGCCGGCACGCACGACTTCATGATCATCTGTCAGCAATACTCTGATAGTCATGGTTGCCCCTTCGACCTGCAGATCAGTGGTAACGTCACAATTATTGCAAGTCCCTGTCCTTTCGCAGTCTGTATGCTCATCTCACCACACAGTGCGCTGGCACGTTCCCGTATCCCAATCAACCCCAGTCCACTGCCGCGAGCAGGTTTTGAGTCCATTCCGACACCGTCATCCCGAATGGAAAACCTGAGGACTGTGATCGGTGTATTGTCCACATCGCCACTCGAAAAGTCACCCAGCACGTCGAAATTAAGGGTGACATTGCTGGCGTGTGCATATTTCGCAATATTGGTCAGGCTTTCCTGAACAATGCGGTAGATAGTAATCTCTGTCTGCTCATCCAGGCCTTCCAGATCAGCATTCATAGACAGTGTACATCTGATTTTCGGATGTCTGGTTTGCCAGGCATCCACTTCCTGGCGAAGCGTCTCTGCCAAACCCAGGTCCTCCAGTATGCTCGGTCGCAGCAGCAGCATCGTGGAGTGAACGAACTCATAGATACGAGCAGAGACACTCTTGATGGCCTCCGCACTTTTTTCCAGGCCGGAATCGCCCCGGGCTGCGGCGTACTCGCTGATGATTTCTGCATCTGCCTGAATAGCGGTAACACATTGACCCAGTTCATCATGCAGTTCCCGTGACCAGTAGCGACGCTCGTTTTCCTGCACCACCAGCGAATTCCCAACCAGCGTGCGGTTTTCTTCGAGTAATTCGCGAACTTCCTGTTCGGCTCGTTCGCGCTCCGTAATCTGGTCTTGTAGTGTGCGATTTGTCTCGGAAAGCTGGGCGGTACGCCTGACTACCTCACGCTTGATATAAACATTTAATATCAGGCTAAAAAGTATGATCCCGGACAACAAGACCAGCCAGTACCAATAGCGCCGTAACACATCCATGAAACGGATATCGCCGGTTACCTGGTAGGGTCCAATGCCAAGCATCTCGAACAGTTCATGCACCCTGTTGTAGTCAAGGGGCACAGTCCAGCCTGAATATTTTCCGGCCCGTGTTGCCGGATCATCGCGGGGCATTTGCAGGAGCGCCAGGGAAACCTCCCGCGCCAGGCCGACTGGTGCAATATCAGTCTTGGCGAAGGCCCACTCCGGGTACAATTGCGTACTATGGAGCAAGGGGAAGCCGTCTGATAACTGTGAGTTCAGCACCTTTAAATCTTCCAGGTTAATGTCCCCCCGGTCGGCCATGTACTCGAGAATATCAGTACGTACGGTGCCGGCGTCCACGCGTCCGTCCCTGACGGCATAGACAATCTCGTCCTGCGGGAAGCCAATAAAACGAAGCTCTTCCATATCTGTAAAAGGATCGACACCTGCCTCCTTTAGTTCTCTCCATGCCATCTGAAAACCACCGAATGCCGCTTCATTAACCGCCGCGAAGGACTTGCCCTTCAGGTCTGTCAGTGACTCAATATCCGTGCGATCTCTGCGCGTAAATATAACTGCACCAAACAGGGTTGAGGACACGCCATGACGATCGTTCATCAACGTCGCAATTCGAGAAACACCATGATTATACTCAAGCTCCACATAGTGACCGGGGTTGGTGAGAATGAAATCAAGTTCGCCCCGTAGTTCTGCTGCATGCATTTCATCCAGATCAAGTGGTACCAGGCGAAAGTCGTAGCCTGCGATCTGGCTGGACAGGTAATCAGCTGTCGGGGTCCACATACGGATAGCTGTTTCGTGTCCGCGATGGGCCAGTACACCGATAGAACAGATCTTCCGGGAATCGGCCAGGAGCGTGCCGGGAAGCACAACAAACAGACCCGCAACCGCTAACAGCATTGCTCGAAAGAACGTCATAAGCTGTTATTTAACAGGGTCCTGTAAGCAGAAAGCATAATTATATAGTAGTTCAGATCAGGCCTGTCGATACTAATGCAGTGTTTTTCGTATTTATAACCGCTTTTTTTGTCCTGTACCGGGTAGCAACTGGCTCTATCTGATCCAGTTATCGACAAATGGCTCAACAAAAACTACAGGGTAGCCGAAGCTACAGGGTTACATGCTAATAGAAAATCTGCCTTGTAATAATGAGGATTTTCCCTATATTTCAAATTTCTGCCCGCCCCTGTTAGCGAAACATTACAGTCGAGAATCTCGGGCCACTGTAGTCCCCCCTGTCAGCCACCACATCCTAGGTATCCATACCGGGAACCTCCTTTGTGCTGACCTGTTCGACTGATTTTCGGAAAATCCATCCCTCCAGTCATATTGCAGTTACCCGAGTGCAAGCTGAAGAGTTTCTGTTGGCCGCAGGAGTATGACTGCGCTGGATATATATGCAAAGCGGAAAGCGATTCAAGCGAAAACATCAGAATCAGGCAGGATTTCACAACGATCAGTACAGGAATCAATATAATATAACCGTTGAATTTCGGGACAGGGGGGTTATCCTTTCCACACTTGGCAATAGCCCGGGTATGGGTTTCAACAGGGGAAAATATATTGCATTTTCCGCAAAGCCATAAACGCTGCTGTGCTCCTGGTAGACCCGGAAAGAACTGATATGAAGCACATAAAAATACTGATTTCAGGACTTGTACTTGCTTCACTTTCAAGCTGCGACCGGCAGCAGGCACGCATGTCGGAAGCGGCCGAGAAATGCGATCAGGCTGTACATACCGGTGCGCTG